>NZ_JBHTSV010000023.1:0-54646 GCF_042794925.1 Brachybacterium sp. NPDC056505 | reverse complement strand
GGGTTTGTTTTATATGAGACAGGTTTCGTACCACTCGCCGTTTCGAGGGGCGCCTCGCACCATGCCGCGCGGCCCAGCGGCCCCGGGGCCCCGTGGCCGCACCTCCCGGCTCCCGACTCCCGACTCCCGGCTCCACGCACCTCACCGCCCGGCGTCTCGCCGGACGCCCCGCCGTGCGCCGCGCGTTCCGCCGCGAGTACCCTGATCCCAGCGCTCACCGTCGCCGCGGTGGGCGCTTCTGCATTCCGGCCGGTCGTCGCGCTGCGCGCCGCATCCGGTCCGTCGACCCCAGCTCCCCCGCGTCAGGACCCTCCGTGCCCGAGACCCCCACCCCACGACATCCCTCGACCGACCCCGAGCGGCCGGCCGCGTCGACCGACCCCGCGCCCACGGGGACGTCGGCCGGCCCCGCGTCCACGGCCCCGTCGGCCGACCCCTCGCTCGCGGCCCCGTCGACCTCGACGGCCGCGCCCCGCACCGCACGCCCCGAGGACGAGCGCCTGCCGCTCCCCCGCAGCCTCGTCTACGGCGCCCAGCACGTGCTCTCGATGTACGGCGGCGTGGTCGCCGTCCCGCTGATCATCGGCGGCGCCGCGGGCCTGCCGGGGGACCAGATCGGGGTGCTCGTGGCCTCGGCCCTGTTCGTCTCGGGCGTGACCACGCTGCTCCAGTCGCTGGGCATCCCCTTCTTCGGGGCGAAGCTGCCGCTCGTCCAGGGCACCACTTTCGGCGCGGTCTCGACGATGCTCGTCATCATCGCGGGCGACGGCGGGCTCCCCTCGGTGTTCGGCTCGGTGATCGTCGCCGGCATCGTCGGCTTCCTGCTCGCACCGGTGGTCTCGCGTCTGCAGCCGCTGTTCCCACCGGTGGTGACGGGCACGATCATCGCCGCGATGGGCATCTCGCTGCTGCCGGTCGCGGCCGGCTGGATCATGGGCACGGAGGGGGCGCCCGGCTACGGCAGCGCCCTGCACCTGGGCCTCGCCGCGCTCACTCTCGTCGCCGTGCTCGTGTTCTCGCGGATCCGGGCGCTCTCGGGCGTCGCGATCCTGCTGGGCATCGCCGTGGGCACCGTGATCGCCGCGATCGTCGGGGCCGCGGACTTCTCCGAGGTCCTCACCGGCAGCGTCGTCGCCCTGCCGCGCCCGTTCGCCTTCGGCGTGCCGACGTTCCATCTCGCGGCGATCGTGCCGATGGTCGTGGTCATCATCGTGACGCTCATGGAGACCACCGCGAACCTGTTCGCGGTCACCAAGGTCGTCGGCACCGATCTGCCCCCGCGGCGCCTGGCCGACGGTCTGCGCGCCGACATGGCCGCGAGCGCACTGGCCCCGCTGGTGAACTCGTTCCCGGCGACCGCGTTCGCGCAGAACATCGGGCTGATCTCCGTCACCCGCGTGCGGTCCCGCTTCACCGTGGCGGCGGGCGGCGTGATCCTCGTGCTGCTGGGGCTCGTGCCGCTCCTGGGCCGCGTGGTCGCGGCCGTCCCCCAGCCGGTGCTGGGCGGCGCGGGCCTCGTGCTGTTCGGCTCGGTCGCCGCCGCAGGCATCCGCACGATCGGCGAGGCCCCGCGCCGCGACGACCGCGACGCCGGCCACGACACGCTCATCGTCGCGGTCTCGCTGTCCCTCGCCGTGCTCCCGGTCGCCGTCCCTGCGCTCTACGACGCCCTGCCGTCGCTCGCGGCGATGGTGCTGGGCTCCGGCGTGAGCGCCGCCGCCTTCAGCGCAGTGCTGCTGAACCTGCTGCTCAAGGGACGCGGGGGCATCCGTCCCCACGACCACCTGTAGACGGGCCTGCCCGCTCGGGCACTCGAGCACTCGCCCCGACTGCCGCCCAGCCGCCGGAGCGCCCAGGAGCCCAGGAGCCCAGGAGCCCAGGCAGAAGAATGAGGCTGGCGAACCAAGAAACCTGTGTCCTTGGTCCGCCAGCCTCATCTCTTCCGTCCTCGGCCGACGGGCCGCGCCGCGGCGCTCACTCAGGCGAGGTAGTCGACGTCCTTGGTCTCCGAGCCGATGAACAGCGACACCAGGGTGACCACGGCGGCCAGCGCGAGGTATCCGCCCACCAGCCAGAGCTGGCCGTCCATCGCCGTCCACAGGGCGATCAGCGCGTAGGGGGCGGGCGCCGCCCCGATCACCGAGGCCATGTTGTAGCTGACGGCGCTGCCGGTGTAGCGGACGTCGGCCTTGAACATCTCGGGCAGGAACGCCGCCATCGGGCCGAAGGTGAGGCCCATGAGCGTGAAGCCGATGATCAGCGCGACCATGACGCCCACGGTGCCGGCACCCACCAGGGGGTGCAGGAGCAGGCCGTAGATGCCGATGAGCACGGTGACGATGAGGAGCATGCGGCGCCGCCCCATGCGGTCGGCGAGCGGGCCGGAGACCACGGTGAAGATGCCGAAGAAGACGACGCCGATGATGAGCATGGTGAGGAACGTCGGACGCGCGTAGCCGAGCCCCGGCACGGCCCCGTCGGCCGGCGTGGTGCCGACGACCATGAGGAACGCGGTCATCATGTAGAAGAGCACGTAGGTCGCGACCATGGCGAGGGTCGCCAGGATCAGAGGCTTCCAGGCGGTCCGGAACACGCGGGCGATCGGCACCGAGGCCACGCGCTGCTCGTCGAGGACCTTCTGGAAGGCGGGGGTCTCCATGAGCTTCAAGCGCACCCAGAGGCCCACGATCACGAGCGCCGCGGAGAACAGGAACGGCAGGCGCCAGCCCCAGGAGGCGAACTGGGCGTCGGTCATGGTGAGGCTCAGGATCACGAACAGGATGTTCGAGAGGATGAAGCCGATGGGCGCGCCGAGCTGAGGGAAGGTGCCGTAGAGGGCACGCTTGCCGGGCGGGGCGTTCTCGGTCGCGAGCAGGGCCGCGCCGGACCATTCGCCGCCCAGTCCCACGCCCTGGCAGAAGCGCAGGAGCACGAGGATCGCGGGCGCGAGGATCGTGAATCCGGGAGCTGATGCCGTGGGCAGCACGCCGATGAGGAAGGTCGCGATGCCCATCACCAGCAGGCTCGCCACGAGCGTGCGCTTGCGGCCGATGCGATCGCCGAAGTGCCCGAAGATGATCGAGCCGATGGGGCGCGCGAAGAACGCGACGCCGAAGATGGCGAAGGAGCTCAGCAGCTGCGTCGTGGGCGTCTCGTTCGGGAAGAAGAGCGCGGGGAAGACCAGCGAGGCCGCGGTCGCGTACGCGTAGAAGTCGAAGAACTCGATGGTCGTGCCGACCATCGAGGCGACGATCACGCGTCCGCGGGTGTTCGCGGGGGCTGCGTCGGGAGCGTTCGGCTCGGAGGGGGCCGACGCCGTCGGGGCGGGATAGTGCGTCACGATCGGCGAATTTACGCTCAAGTCTCGACATGCGGAATTGTGTCCGGAATATGGAACCTGGGCGTCCGTGAGACGGCCACTGCGTTCCGGTGACTCGCCCCACGCACCGGTGACCGACGGCACGCACCTTCGTCCACAGCCGCCCTGCGCCCTGTCGTCTCCCGCTCTAGTCTGTCGCTGTGCCCTCTGCGATCGCGCGTGATCTGACTCCCGAGGAGGCCCGTGCGCGCCTCGAGGAGGTCCTCGAGGTGTACCGCGCCGCATGGGACGCGAGCGCGTCCCTGCTCGATCATCTGCGCGGTCGGATCCGTCATTCGCTCTCGATGGTCCCGGGCACGCGCATCGCCGTCGTGGAGGACGAGCGGACCTCGCAGCTGCACTCCATGCTGTTCGGACACGTCTACCACCGAAGCTCCTGGTGGCCGCGGCAGGTGCAGGGCGCGCTCGAGGCGGCGGGACTCGCGGACTGGACGCTCGACGCCTTCGAGGTGGTCGAGGTCGCGACCACCCCGTGGGCGCGCGGGCGGGGCTTCGCCCGTGCGCTCCTCGAGCACCTGCACGCGACGATGCCCCAGACCACCTCGCTGCTGTCGACGGGCCCCGACAATCCGGCGCGGGCCCTGTACCGTCGCTGCGGCTACGTCGAGCTGCTGCCGGACTTCCGCTACCAGGTCACCGGATCCCCCGCTGTCGTCCTCGGCTACCGGCGGGCCTGAGCGCCGACGGGTCCGAGAGCCAGGGGCCCCGTGGCTCGCCCGGCGCTCACTCCTCCCGATCGGCGCCGATCTCCCCGAGGAGCGCCCGTGCGTAGGAGCCGTGCACGGACTCCTCGTCCGAGGGATGGTAGAGGCCGGCGCGGACGTCCCGCGAGAGGCGCTCGAGCTCCGAGGTGCGCGAGAAGTGCGCGCCGCCGCTCGCGCGGAGCACCTGGTCGACCGCGCCGATCGCCGCCTCGGTCGCGCGGTGCTTCACGCCGGAGAGCTGCAGGAACCAGCGCGGGCCGTGATCCACGGTCCCCGGTGTGCTCGTACCCGTACCCAGGGCGTCGAGATCGGCGACCACCTTCTCGATCTGCAGCACGGACCCGGCCAGCGCGATCGCCGCGCCGGCGAGGCGGCGGCGCACGTCCGGGTCGTCGGCGAGGACGATGCCGCGCGTGGCGCTTCGGCGCCGAGACGCGATCTGCGTGCCCAGCTCGACGGCGCGTTCGGCCAGTCCCGTGTACACCGACGCCAGGAGCAGCTCGAAGGCCCCGAAGATCCCCATCACGAAGGGGTCCGTGTTCGGGCCGACGGGCGTCCGGGTGATGACGTCCTCGGCCGCGAGGCGGGCGCCGTGCAGACGGGTGGTGCGCGACTGGGTGGCCCGCATGCCTTGGGTGTCCCAGTCGTCGAGCGTCTCGACCGCATCGGTGCGCTCGATCGAGCCGAGGACGAGCGGGAGGTCGACGTCGTCCCCGGGGATCCTGCCGTGCACGACCAGCCGGTCCCAGACGGGCGCGAGGGAGGTGAAGATCTTGGTGCCCTCGAGCAGGTATCCGCCCTGGCCGTCGCTGCGGGCGACGGTCTGGGAGTCGAAGAGCATCGCCTCGTTGCCGGGCTCGGAGACGCCGAAGGCGAGCAGGCGGCCCGCGAGGGCGTGCTCGAGGATGGGCTCGCCCCCTTCGGCGCCCAGGCGGCGGGCGTGCAGGGCGGCGCCGGTGATCACGAGGTGCATGTTCATGGCGAGGGCGGTCGCGGGCGCGGCGCCGGCGAGACGGCGCTGGATGCGGCTCGCCTCCAGGAGGGTCGCGCCGATCCCGCCCAGCTCGCGGGGCACGAGCAGGCGCATGTAGCCGAGCTCCCGAAGATCCTCGAGGTCATCACGGGGGAAGGTGTTCTCGCGGTCGTGGACCGCGGCGCGCTCGCGGAAGCTGCGCAGGAGCGGATCGGGCAGGAGGGCGACGGCGTCGACGGTCATGGCCCCACCGTAGGCCAGGGGCGGGCCGCTCAGGCCGGGCCGGTGTCCTCGAGGGTGGCGACGACGGGCCGATGGTCCGACGCCTTCCCCGGCGGCACCTCGACGGCGCGCGCGGTGAGGGGCCCGTGCACCCAGATCCCGTCGATCCTCCGCACCGGGAACACGGCGGGAAACGATCCGCGCACGCCCGCGCCCATCGCGCGGCCCATGCCCGGGAGGCGCGAGGCCGGGAGACGCGAGGCCACGGCGGCGGCCACATTCGCGACGGCGGAGGCCACGGCGGTGGCGGCGGCCGAGAGGGCCGGCGAGCGCAGCGCCGCTCTGAGGCTCCATCCCGCGCGCCCGGCCGCCGATGCGCCACCGGGGGCACGCCTCTCCGAGAGGCCGCCGGCCGGGGCCCGGCCACTGGCCTCGAGGGCCGCGTCGCGCCAGCCCGCGGCGGCGAGCGGCCGCATCTCGGTGGCGCCCTGATCGGCGTTCATGTCCCCGAGCAGCAGCGCGGGAGGAGCGGAGGGCTCGTCGTCACCCGGGCCGTGCAGGTCCAGCGCGCGCCGAGCCTCGATCTCGAGGATCCGTCCGATCTGTGCGCGGCGATGCCCAGGGTGCTCCTTGTCCAGGTGCGTGACGAGGACGGTCAGGTCGGCGCGCATCGGCGCGTCCGCGGGATCGGACCGGTCCCCCGCCGGTGCATCCACTGCGCCGTCCTCGTCCCGTGCCCCGCGCACGCTCGCGCACAGAACCGCCCGCGGTTCGCGCAGCGGCCCGAGGCCGGGACCGGCAGGCAGCAGATGCGTCGCGGACTCGAGGATCCGCCCTCGGACCAGAAGTGCGACCCCGTACTGGCGCCGGGGCCCGTCGGGGTCCGTCCCGGGGCGGTCGATGGCCGGCGCGAAGGCCACGTCCATCCCGAGCATCTCGGCGAGCGCCCGGGCCTGGTCCTCGCCCGCGGAGCGGTCGCCGAAGGCGACGTCGACCTCCTGCAGGCCCACGACGTCCGCGTCCAGGGCGCGGATCTCCGCCGCGGTGCGGGCGAGGTCGAGGTGGTCGTCGGCCGAGGCGCCGTGATGGATGTTGAAGGTCGCCGCGCGCAGCATCCCCGCCCGTCCAGCACGCCCGGCCGGTCCGGTCCGCCCCGCGTGCGCGCTCATCAGTGCAGGCAGCCGGGGCCCAGCAGAGCCTTGAGCGAGGCGTAGAGCGCGGCCGACGGCGAGACCGCGAGCCTGCGGTCGAGCTCCATGAGCGTGGAGCGTCCGGGTTCCTGGAGCTTCAGCCGCACCTCGCTCATGCCGCGGTTGTCCTCGAGCACGCCGCGCAGGTCCTCGGCGATCCGCTGGGTGAAGCGGGCGGCGGGCACGGTGATGATCACGGGACCGTCGGTGCCCATCGAGCTGGAGGTGTCGGGAATCGTCATCTCCATGACGCGCATCTCGGGCATGCCCTTGGAGGTGTCGACGCGGCCCTTCATGGAGACCACGAGGTCCTCGGCGAGCTCGGTCGCGACGGTCTGGTAGGTGGTCGGGAACAGAAGGCAGTCGATCGCACCCTCGAGGTCCTCGACCGTGGCGATCGCCCACATGTCGCCCTTCTTGGTGGTCTTGCGCTGCAGGCCCGTGATGAGGCCGGCGATCGTGACCATCGTGCCGTCCTCGATCGCGCCGTCGTCCGCCAGGGAGCTGATCGTGGTCGTCGAGTTCTGGGCGATGATGTGCTCGAGCCCGTGCAGCGGGTGGTCCGAGACGTACAGGCCGAGCATGTTGCGCTCGAAGGCGAGCTTCTCCTTGCGGTCCCACTCGGGGACCTCGGGGATCGTGATCGTCGCCGAGGAGCCGGAGGCCGCGTCACCCTCCTCGCCTCCGCCGAAGAGGTCGGAGCCGAACAGGTCGTACTGGCCCTGGGCCTCCTTGCGCTTGACGCCGACCACGGAGTCCACGGCGTCCTCGTGGATGAGGACGAGGGAGCGGCGGTTGGCTCCGAGGGAGTCGAAGGCGCCGCCCTTGATGAGGGACTCGATGGTGCGCTTGTTGCACACGGTGAGCGGGACCTTGTCCAGGAAGTCGGTGAAGGACGTGAAGGCGCCCTCCTCCTCGCGGGCCTGCAGGATCGCCTCGACGACGTTCGCACCCACGTTGCGGATCGCGGAGAGTCCGAAGCGGATGTCGTCCCCGACGGCCGAGAAGTACATGTCGGACTCGTTGACGTCCGGAGGCAGCACGGTGATGCCGTGGTGGCGGCAGTCGCCGAGGTAGAAGCCGAGGCGGTCGCGATTCTCCTGGGTGGAGGTGAGCAGGGCCGCCATGTACTCGGTCGGGAAGTGCGCCTTGAGGTAGGCCGTCCAGTAGGAGACCACGCCGTAGGCGGCGGAGTGCGACTTGTTGAACGCGTAGTCGGCGAAGGGCAGCAGCGTGTCCCAGAGGGCCTTGATGGCCGCGGCGGAGTAGCCGCGCTCCTTCATGCCGGCCTCGAAGGAGACGTACTGCTTGTCCAGCTCCGCCTTCTTCTTCTTGCCCATCGCGCGGCGCAGGATGTCGGCCTCGCCGAGCGAGTACCCGGCGACCTTCTGCGCGATCTGCATGACCTGCTCCTGATAGACGATCAGGCCGTAGGTCTCGGAGAGGACCTCCTGCAGGGGCTCCTCGAGCTCGGGGTGGATGGGGGTGATGTCCTGCAGCCCGTTCTTGCGCAGGGCGTAGTTCGTGTGGGAGTTCATGCCCATCGGGCCGGGGCGGTAGAGCGCGCCGAGCGCCGAGATGTCGCCGAACTTGTCGGGCTTCATCTGCCGGCAGAGCTCGCGGTAGCCGGCGGAGTCGAACTGGAACACGCCCGCGGTGTCGCCGCGCTGGAGCAGGGTGTAGGGCGCGGGGTCGTCGAACTCGAGGGTCTCCAGGTCCGGGGCGGTCTTCCCGTTCTTCCCGATGTTGTCGAGGGCGTCGGAGACGATCGTGAGGTTGCGCAGTCCCAGGAAGTCCATCTTCAGCAGCCCGAGCGCCTCGCACTCGGGGTACTCGAACTGGGTGATCACCTGGCCGTCCGAGGGGCGACGCATGATCGGGATGATGTCCGTCAGGGTGTGGCTGGACATGATGATCCCGCAGGCGTGCACGCCCCAGCCGCGGGCCAGGCCCTCGACGCCCTTCGCGATCTCGAGGACGCGCTGCGCGTCGGGGTTCTCGTCGACGACGCGGCGGAACTCGCCGGCCTCGGCGTAGCGCTTGTGCTCGGGGTCGTGGATGCCCGAGAGCGGGATGTCCTTGCCCATGACCGACGGCGGCAGAGCCTTGGAGAGCATGTCGCCCATCGCGTACGGGTAGCCCAGCACGCGCGAGGCGTCCTTCAGCGAGTTCTTCGTCTTCATGACGCCGAAGGTGACCAGCTGGGAGACCTTGTCGTCGCCGTACTTGCGGGTCACGTACTCGATGACCTCGCCGCGGCGGCGATCATCGAAGTCGACGTCGAAGTCGGGCATGGAGACGCGGTCGGGGTTCAGGAAGCGCTCGAACAGCAGACCGTGCTCGAGGGGGTTCAGGTCGGTGATGCGCATGGCGTAGGCGACCATCGAGCCGGCGCCCGAGCCTCGTCCGGGCCCCACGCGGATCCCGTTCTCCTTGGCCCACTTGATGAAGTCGGAGACGACGAGGAAGTAGCCGGGGAAGCCCATCTGGGTGATGATCCCGGTCTCGTACTCGGCCTGCTTCTTCACATCGTCGGGGATCCCCTGGGGGAAGCGGTACTCGAGCCCGCGCTGGACCTCCTTGATGAACCACGAGTGCTCGTCCTCCCCGGGCGGGCAGGGGAAGACGGGCATGAAGTTCGCGCCCTCGGCGGTGGTCGTGAAGGAGACCTCGCACATCTCGGCGATCTTCAGGGTGTTGTCGCAGGCCTCGGGCAGCTCGCGGAAGAGCTCGCGCATCTCGCGGGCGGACTTCAGGTAGTAGCCGGAGCCGCCGAACTTGAAGCGTCCCGGGGTGTCGAAGGTGGAGCCCGAGTTGATGCACAGCAGGGCGTCCTGGATCTTCGCGTCCTCCTCCGTGACGTAGTGGAGGTCGTTGGTCGCCAGCAGCGGCGCGCCGATGTGCTTCGAGAGCTCGATGAGCTCCTTGGTCACACGCTGCTCGAGATCGAGGCCGTGGTCCATGAGCTCGACGAAGTAGTTCTCCTTGCCGAACATGTCCTGGAACTCGCCGGCGGCCTTCACCGCCTCGTCCCACTGGCCCAGCCGGAGGCGGGTCTGCACCTCGCCCGAGGGGCAGCCGGTGGAGGCGATCAGCCCGCTCGAGTACTTCTGCAGGATCTCGCGGTCCATGCGCGGCCACTTGCCCATCTGCCCGTCGAGCGAGGCCTCCGAGGCCAGGCGGAACAGGTTGTGCATGCCCTCGGTCGAGCGCGAGAGCAGGGTGAGGTGCGTGTAGGCGCCGCGAGCGGAGACGTCGTCCCCGGCCTCCTGCTGGGCCTTCGTTCCCCACTGCACGCGGGTGCGGTCGTGGCGGCTGGTCCCCGGGGTCACGTAGGCCTCGACGCCGATGATCGGCTTCACGCCGGCGGCCGTCGCGGTCTTGTAGAACTCGTAGGCGCCGAACACGTATCCGTGGTCGGTGATGGCGATGGCCTTCTGGTCCTGGCGGACCACCTCGTCGATGAGTTTGTCGACCTTCGCGGCCCCGTCCAGCAACGAGTAGTCGGTATGGACGTGGAGGTGAACGAAGTCGTCGGCCATGCGCTCCAGCGTACTGGTGAGGGCCGACGGACGGGCCGTCCAGTCGACTCTCGGAAGGGTCGGGGAGGTCACCCCGGCGGGTCGGGCGCGTCGGGAATGCGGGCGGGGTTCCGGGCGTTCGCGGCGGGACGGCCGGGGCGGCGCGCACGGCGCCCATGGCCCCGACTGCCACCGCCGATCATCAGTCGCCGGTCATGGGTCACCGGTCATGGGTCACCGGTCGCCGGTCCCGCTGTCACCGACCGGCATATATCGGACATCTCTGCCATATACACCAGAGAGTGCGCACCGGCGCCGGTGCGTGACGGTCCCGGCTCATCAGACGGTCCACCCGCCGGGGTCACCCGCCGGACGGCCGCCCAGTGCTTCCGTCCTCCTCGGCCGTCTCGTTCTCCTGGCCCGGCCCGCCCTGCTCGGCCGTCCCGTCCTCCTCGGCCTCCTGCTCGCGGCGCATGCCGGTGAGCAGCTGGTCGAGGTAGTCGTGGACGTCCTCGTAGCTGAGGTGGCGCTCATCGCGGCGGGGCGGGATGCCGCCCACGAAGGCGCCCCCGTGCCAGGCCATCGAGTCGTCCGGCAGGGTGGGGTCGTCGTCGCGCCAGAGATCCAGGGGAATGGAGTGGGCGGCGAGGTCGCGGGCGATCTCGTCGGCCTTCGCGGGGTTGCCCGAGCGCTGCATGACCTGCATCAGCAGGGACTGGGCGGCCCAGGCGGAGGCCTCGTCGCCGCCGGGATCCACGGACTCCTGGACGAGGCCCAGGAAGCTCGCGGCCAGCGCGTCCTCGCGGTTCTCGTAGAGGTCCTTGGCCACGCGCAGGGCGATCCTGGGCACGTGCTCGCGGTGCTCCCAGAGCGCGGCCGCCCCGAGCAGCGCCATGCCCGTGCCCGTGGGGAACTCGGGGTCCATGGCGATCGCCGAGCGCGGCATGCGGCCCGCGCGCCGGTCGTCGTCGGCCTCGAGGAAGGCGCGGCCGGCCTCGGTGATGGCCCGGTGCATGCGCTCCTCGTCGTGGAGGACGACCTCGGCATCCGCCGGATCCAGCCCCAGCAGTCGGGCCACGCGGCCGACGGGGAAGCTGGGCCTCGCGAGCGCGCGCTCATGGGGCGGGATCAGGGATGTGCCCGCGTCGGGGTCGGGTCGCTCCTCGCTCATGCCTCGACCGTACAGGCCCCGCGGGTGCGCACCCGTCATCGATACGCTCCGGCGGAGTCGGTGCTCACAGGCGCCCCGACCGCGGGCTCGACGCGCACCCACCACGGGCGCGAGGCGCTCAGGCGCCCTCGCGCAGGGCGTCCAGCGAGTGCTGGAGGTCGGCGGGATAGTGCGAGGTGTAGGTGACCTGCTCGCGGGTCACGGGGTGCACGAAGGAGAGCTCCATGGCATGCAGCCACTGCCGCTTGAGGCCGATGCGCGCCGCGAGCGTCGGGTCCGAGCCGTACAGGGGGTCCCCCGCCAGCGGGTGGCGCATGGCGGAGAAGTGCACGCGGATCTGGTGGGTGCGCCCGGTCTCGAGGTGCACCTCGCAGAGCGCCGCGCCGGGCAGCTCCTCCATCACGTCGTAGTGCGTGACCGAGGGCTTGCCGTCGCGCAGCACGGCGAACTTGTAGTGGTGGTTCGGCGAGCGCCCGATGGGCGAGTCGATCGTGCCCTGCGGCGGCATCGGCCGCCCCTGGCAGAGCGCGTGGTAGGTCTTGGAGACCTCGCGGGCCCGGAAGGCGTCCTTGAGCACGGTGTACGCGCGCTCGGTGCGGGCGACGACCATGAGGCCGCTCGTGCCCACGTCCAGGCGGGAGACGATCCCGCGGCGCTCCGGATCTCCCGAGGTCACGATGCTCACGCCCGCGCCGGCGAGGTGCCCGAGGACCGTCGGCCCGCTCCAGCCCGCACTGGGGTGGGCGGCCACGCCCACGGGCTTGTCGATCACCACGATGTCGTCGTCCTGATGGACGAGGCCCATGCCCTCGACGATGCTCGGGCGCACCTCGAGGGGCGGAGCCTCCTGCGGGATGCGCACGGTGAGCATCGCGCCGGGCTCCAGTCGGGTCGAGCGCGCGGGCATCGCGCCGTCCACCGCGACCTCGCCGGCCATCACGAGGTCCGCGGCGCGCGTGCGCGAGAGTCCGAACAGCCGGGCGATGCCGACGTCCACGCGCTCCCCCGCGAGACCGTCGGGCACAGGGACGGTGCGCTCCTCGCTCATCGCGGCGGCTCCTGGGAGGTCGGGTCGTCGGGGGCAGTCGGGTCTGAGGTCGCGTCCGGGTCAGCGGCCGACGGGTTCGCGGGTCGGCCGAGCAGGCCCAGAAGCACCACGAGAAGGGCTCCGCCGGTCACCCCCATGTCGGCGACGTTGAAGATCGGCCAGTGCGGCAGCTGCAGGAAGTCGACGACCCATCCGGTGAAGGGACCGGGAGCCCGCAGCAGGCGATCGTGGATGTTCCCGAGCGCCCCTCCGAGCACGAGGCCGAGGGCGATCGCATAGGGGCGCGAGCGCACCGAGCGCAGGGCGAACACCACCACGGCCACGGCGATCACGATCTGCACGATCGTGACCACAGGGGTGATGCCCGATCCCATCCCCCAGGCCGCGCCCGAGTTGTACAGCAGGTTCAGCTGCAGGATCTCGCCGAGCAGCGGCTGCGGGGTGAGCGGTGCGAGGTGCGCCTCCGCCCAGTGCTTGGTGACCTGGTCGAGGATCAGGATGACCACGGCCACCGCCACGACGACGACCAGCGCGGTCGTCCGGGAGATGCCCCGCAGCACGCCGTCCGCCCCGCCGCCGATGCGGTGGAGCTGCGGCTCACAGGCCGAAGTTCGCGTGCTTGTCCTGGGTCTCGCTCGTCTCGAGCTCGCTGAGCTGGTTCTCCAGGTAGTTGCGCAGACGGTTGCGGTAATCGCGCTCGAACGTGCGCAGCTTCTCGATCTTCTTCTCGAGATCGGCCTTCTTGGTCTCGAGGTCGTCGAGCGTGGTGCGGGACTTCTCCTCGGCCTCGCCGACGATGCGCTGGTGCTCATCGTTGGCCTCGGAGATGAGGCGGTCGCGCTCGACCTCGCCGTTGCGCACGTGCTCGTCGTGCAGGCGGTTGGCGAGGGCGATGATGCCTGCGGCCGACTGGTCGGGCGTCTCGGCGACGGCGGCCGCGGCGTCCTGCGTGGACTGCGCATCGGCGAGGGCGGCGGTGTCCGCCTCCGTGGTGCCGGTCTCGGCGGTCGCGGCCTCGGGGGCCGCGGCGCTCTCGCTGACGGCAGCGGTCTCGGAGGTCGCGTCCTCCACCGGCTCGGCCGGAGCGGCGGCGGAGCCGTCCTGCGCGGCGCTCTCGAGCTCGGCGACGCGGTTGTGCGCCTCCTCGAGCTCCTTGGTCAGCCGGGCGTTCTCGTCGATGAGCTCCTGCAGGCGCGGAAGCACCTCGAGGTCGAGGTAATTGTCGACCTCGTCCATGTCGTAGCCTTCGGAGAACCGAACCGGGGTGAACCGCTTGTTCTCCAGGTCCTCGGGCATCAGAGCCATGGGTCACCTTCTCGTACGTCGTGTGGTCAACGCGCCGCTCAGCGTCGCACTGCACAGCGTAGCGGATCGCGCGCAGTGCCACGGCCAGGTCGTGAACCCCGCCGCCGTGGCAGGCGCCACGTCCGCGGGCAGGGTCTCCCGACCCCAGGGCGCGAGGGCGCCCGCGCGGGCCTCAGATCGCGATGCCCCAGAGCACGCGCATCAGCAGGGAGCACACCAGCAGCAGGATCAGCAGGCTGAGGTCGAGGGAGAAGCTGCCCAGCCGCAGGGGCGGGATCACCCGGCGCAGAGCGCGCACAGGGGGATCCGTGAGCGTGAAGACGATCTCGAACAGCAGCAGCACGATGCCGCGGGGCCGAAAGTCGCGCGCGTACGAACGGATCCAGTCGAGCACGAGACGTGCCAGCAGGACCAGCGTGTACAGCAGCAGCGCGAGATAGAGGATCGAGGCGATCAGCTGCACTGCGCGCTCAGCTCTGGTTGTAGAAGCTGCCCTCGTCCGTGGTGGACTCGCCGTCCACCTCGACGAACTCCGGGGAGAGCAGGAACACCTTCCCGGTGATGCGCTCGATGCTGCCGCGCAGCCCGAAGACCAGACCGGCGCAGAAGTCGACCATGCGCTTGGCATCGCCGTCCTGCATGTCGCTCAGGTTCACGATCACCGGCACGCCGTCCCGGAAGGACTCGCCGATCGCCTTGGCGTCGTTGTACGAGCGAGGGTGAATGGTGGTGATGCGCTGCATCGTGTCCTCCGACGGGTGGCTGACGGCCACCACGCTGCTCTGGCGCTGACGGATCGGGGTCACCTGCGCCTCCCGCTCGTGGGCCGGCTCCGGCGCGCGCTCGGTGCGGCGCACGGGCGCCACCTCGTCGCGACGCGGCTGCTCGTCCTCGTAGTAGTCCTCGTCGACCTCGTTGGCGAGGCCGAGAGCGACCATCGCGTTGTGCCAGGCTCCCATGGTGCTCTCCCTGTGCATTCGTTCGTCCGCTGCGGTTGGTGGGACTCCGGGGAAGCACGGGGAGTGCGCGGGAGTCCCGGTCAAGAACCTACCGGAGGGTCGCGACGCTCCGACGGACGTGGACGGCGTGTCGTCGCCCGGCGTGTCGCATCACCCGCGGTCGCGGCGCATGTCACCGGCGCTCGCGACGCGGCGGCCGGGGTCGGGCCGGGGCGGGCGCGGCCGGGGTCGGGCCTGGGCGGGCGCGGCCGAGCCGGGTCACGCGCGGCGGATGACTCCGGCGAACCGGCCCGTGCGCTGCGCGCGGCGGTAGGAGAACAGGGCGTCGGTCTCGAGGGTGCACGGATGGTCGTCGTCGACGGCCGACGGAGCCAGACCCGCCTTCTCGAGGATCGCACGCGCTCCCGCCCGCAGATCGAGGGCCGGGGTGCCCTGACGCGTGGTCGCCCGGACGGCCGGGAGGTCTGCGGCGGCCCGGGCGCGCATCTCCTCGGGCACCTCGTAGCAGGACCCGCAGATGCCCGGGCCGATGGCCGCATGCGTGCGCTCCGGGCGCGCGCCGAGCGCTCGCATCTGCTCGAGCGTGCGCTCGAGCACTCCGCCGAGCAGGCCCGCACGGCCCGCGTGCGCCGCGGCCACGACGCCGGCCTCGGCGTCGCTGAACAGCACCGGGAGACAGTCGGCCACCATGATCGCCAGGGCCACGTCAGCGCGGTCGGTGACCAGCGCATCCGCCGTCACGACCTGCCGCTCCCCCGCGCCCCCTGCATCCCCCGCGTCCCCTGCGGGGGGTTCCGACGCCCGCAGCACGTGCACACGGTCGGAGTGGACCTGCTCGACGAAGACGAGGGGCGCGCCGATGTGCGCGGCGAGCAGCTCGCGGTTCCGCGTCACGGCCTCCGGGGCGTCGCCCACGTGGTGGGCGAGGTTCAGCCCCTCGAACGGGGGCTCGGAGACCCCGCCGAGACGGGTCGTGAACAGGGCTCGGGCCCCGCGAAGCCGCGGGGCCCGAGCACCGGTGACGGCCGTCGGCCGCTGGTCGTTCACTGCTGCCGGTCGCTCACTTGAGGAACGAGGGCAGGTCCAGGTCGTCGTCGTCGGCCGGGGGCTCCTCGACGCGCGGCGGGCGCACCGGGGAGGACTGCGGCTGGACGGGCGCCGGCTGCACGGGCTGCGCCTGCTGGGGCGCCTCCTCCTCGACATCCGCCGGATCGGCCGCGGCGGGCTCTCCGGCCGGCGCCTGCTGGGACGGCGTGAAGCTCTGCTGAGGAGCTCCCCAGCCGCCGCTGGTGGCGGTCGACGCGGAATCGGCCGAGCGCACCGGGCGTGGCTCGGGACGAGCCGGGGCCGACGGCGAGGGACGGCTCGCGCCGAAGGCGCGGGCGGCACCCTCCTGACGGGAGGCGCGGTCCGATCCGCCCGCGGCCAGGCCGCGGTCCCCGCGGTCCGATCCGCCCGAGCGCACGGCGCTCGAGGAGTCGGTGCGCGGGGTGGGCCCGCCGCTCTCGAAGCCGGCGGCGATGACGGTCACGCGGACCTCGTCGCCCAGGGCGTCGTCGATGACGGAGCCGAAGATGATGTTCGCGTCCGGGTGGGCGGCCTCCTGCACCAGGCGGGCGGCTTCCGAGACCTCGTACAGGCCCAGGTCGCTGCCGCCCTGGATCGAGAGCAGCACGCCGTAGGCGCCGTCGATCGAGGCCTCCAGCAGGGGGCTGGAGACGGCGAGCTCGGCGGCCTGCAGGGCGCGATCGTCCCCGCGGGAGGAGCCGATGCCCATGAGGGCGCTGCCGGCTCCCTGCATGACGGACTTCACGTCGGCGAAGTCGAGGTTGATCAGGCCCGGCGTGGTGATGAGGTCCGTGATGCCCTGGACGCCCGAGAGCAGGACCTGGTCCGCGCTCTTGAACGCGTCGAGCATCGAGACCTGCTTGTCGGCGATCGAGAGCAGGCGATCGTTGGGGATGACGATGAGGGTGTCGACCTCGGACTGCAGCGCCTCGATGCCGGACTCGGCCTGGCTCGAGCGGCGGCGGCCCTCGAAGGTGAAGGGACGGGTGACCACGCCGATGGTCAGCGCGCCGAGGCTGCGGGCGATCTTGGCGACCACGGGCGCGCCGCCCGTGCCGGTGCCGCCGCCCTCGCCGGCGGTCACGAAGACCATGTCGGCCCCGCGCAGGACCTCCTCGATCTCCTCGCCGTGGTCCTCGGCGGCCTTGCGGCCCACCTCGGGATCGGCGCCGGCACCGAGGCCGCGGGTGATCTCCTTGCCCACGTCGAGCTTCACGTCGGCATCCGACATGAGCAGCGCCTGGGCGTCGGTGTTGATCGCGATGAACTCGACGCCCTTGAGGCCGGATTCGATCATGCGGTTGACGGCGTTGACACCGCCGCCGCCGATGCCGACGACCTTGATGACAGCGAGATAGTTCTGGGATCCGGCCACGTTCAGGTCCTTGCTCTTGTCGTACTCGTGCTGATGAGAGAGGGGCGAGGTCCGCGAACCATGACCCTCGACCTCGAGTTGAGGTTGGGACTTCTCCGCTCTCATCCCTTGTCTCGACGCTATGGACGAGGTCTGATCGGCGCAACGACCGCCCCGCGCGTGTCGCGGCGTGTTGCGACGAGTTGCGCGGGCTCACCGCCGGCCGGAGCGCCGCTGACCGGCTCGCAGGGCCGCGGGCGGGCTCCTCCCGCCTCAGCAGGCGGGACTCCCTCGCCTCCTCAGCGGGTGACGGGGGCGACGGGGCTGGTGACGTCGATCTCGCTGCCCGGCTGGGAGAGCAGGGTCGTGGCGACCTTCGCCTTCAGCTCGCTGTCCTGGGCGTTGCCCCACACGATGGTCTTCGTCCCGGAATCGGTCTTCACCGTGAGCGTCACGTCGTTCGTGGAGGACGCGGTGATGGCGGTGACGGTGGTGCGCATCGAGTCCGGCAGCGCCGCGAGCACGGAGAGCATGGATCCGGAGATCGCGTCGGTGTCCCCGCCCTTCCCGCCGATCGTGAGCGGGACGAGCTTCTCGTCCTTCCCCGCGGCCTCGGGGAGCTCGACGCCGTCGGCATCGAGGATGTGCGTCGAGCCGTCGGCCTCCTTGAGGGTCGCCAGGGGCGTGCGCTCGGTGACCTCGACGCTCAGCGTGCTGGGCCATTTCTTGGAGACCTGGGCCGACTTCACCCCGGGCACCTTCTCGACCTCCTCCTCCACGGCGCCCGAGCGCACGAGAAGCATGCTGTGGTCCTCCTGCGGGGCCGCGGCGTCGGTGACCGCGGAGGAATCCACGTAGCCGGCGCCGGTCACCGTCACCTCGTGCACCCGCAGCGGCGGGATGGTGATCGCGACGACCAGCAGGACGATCAGGGCGAGGACCGTGCCCGCGGTGCCGAGGATGATCGCGCGGCGGCGGCGCCGCCAGGGACGCGCACGCAGCATCCCGCCGAAGCGGTCGGCGGCCTGGACGACGCGGCCCCGGCCCGTCGTCTCCTCGTGCGACGCGTCGGCGCCCGTGCGCCCCGGCGCAGGGGCCGACGAGGTTCCGGAGCGCGCGGATCGCTGCGCGGAGGCCTGGTCCTCCGCACGGGCAGTCCTCGGCGCGGTCGCCGGGCGCTGTGTGGAGCTCTTCTGCGCCGCGGAGTCCCGGCGCTGCGAAGACCCCTTCTGCGACGCGGTCCCCGGGCGCTGAGCGGCGGTCTTCCTGGTCGTGGGCGCCTCGCGCTGCGCGGGCGACTGGTGGGATGCGGGGGCCCGGCGGGACGCCGGCTGCCTGCGCTGAGGGGCCGCGGGGCGCTCGTCGGCCGACGGACGGGCCTCCGGCGCTCCGGGACGCGGCCGCGGAGGGGTGGGACGGCGCGCCATCAGGACTGCTCACCGCCGAGTGCTAGGAGCACCCCCGGTGTCGCCTCGACGATGTCCCCCGCCCCGAGCATGAGGACGATGTCGCCGTCCTCGGCGGCGGCCGCGAGGGAGGGCGCGACCTCAGCGCGATCGGTCAGCGCGTGCAGCACGGCGCCCGGCTCGGCGCGATCGGTGATGGTGCGCGCGTCGACGGCGGGATCGGGATCCTCCCGGGCCCCGTAGACGGGCATCACCCAGGTCTCGTCGGCCTGGCCGAGGGCACGGGCGAAGTCTCCCGCGAAGGCGCGCGTGCGCGAGTAGAGATGGGGCTGGAACGCGACGAGCACGCGCCCGGTGGGGCCGACGATGCCCCGGGCGGCGGCGATCGTCGCCTCGACCTCCCGCGGGTGGTGCGCGTAGTCGTCGAACACGGGCACGCCGCGGACAACCCCGCGCAGGTCGAAGCGGCGCGAGGCGCCGGTGAACGGGCCGACTCCCGTCGCCAGGGCCCGCGCGATCACCGCGGGGTCCGACGTCGAGGCGGAGACGGCCGCGGAATCGGCGACGTCGGCGGCCTCGTGTCCGTCGGCGAGCAGCAGGGCGAGGCACCCGGCCAGCGCGCCCATGGCGTTCAGCACGTTGTGGTGTCCGGTGACGTGCAGGTCCAGCTCGATCTCGCCGACGGGGCCGGCGAGCCGGGCGTGCGTGCCGGTGGCCTCGGGCGTCTCCTCGAGCAGGCGCCAGTCGGCACCGGAGGCGCGGCCGTAGGTCAGGACGTCGACGCCGCGCGCGGCGGACCGCTCCCCCAGCGCCGCGGCGCCCGCGTCGTCGGCGCAGACCACGAGGGCGCCGCCCGTCGCGAGGCGGTCGACGAGCGCGTCGAAGGCGGCCACGAGGGTCGCCTCGTCGCCATGGAAGTCCAGATGGTCGGCCTCGAGGTTGGTGACCACGAGCGCGGAGGGCGCGAAGGCGAGGAAGGAGCCGTCGGACTCGTCGGCCTCGACCACCGCGAGAGGGCTCCCGGGAACGCCCTCGCCCGTCGGCCGCTCGGAGCCCGCGTCCTCGCGCAGTCCGGCATTGCGGCCCAGGTCCGGGACCGCGGCGCCGAGGGCCCAGGCCGGGTCGCCGCCCGCGCCGCGCAGGGCGAGCACGGCCATCGCCGTCGTCGACGTCTTGCCGTGGGTGCCGGCGACCGCGAGCAGCCGGCGGTCCTGCAGGAGCCCCGCGAGGGCCGCGGCGCGATGGATGACGGGGATGCCGCGTTCGCGGGCGGCGATCACCTCGACGTTGTCGGCGCGCACGGCGGTGGAGACGACGACGAGATCGACGTCATCCGCCAGCAGTGCCGCGTCGAAGCCGATCCCGATGCGAGCGCCCGCCGCGCGCAGCGGGCCGATGAACTGGCCGTCCTGGGAGTCCGAGCCGCTCACGGCGAGGCCCGCCTCGAGGGCGAGCCGCGCGACGGCGGACATCCCCGCGCCGCCGATCCGCACCACGTGGATCGAGCGCACGGGGCCCTGGGGCCATGCGGAGTCGGTGACCACGTCTCCGGGACGGAGCATCGTGCGCACCCCGTCGGGCAGGGCGGGAAGGTCGTAGGAGGCAGCGCGCGCGGTCATGCGCCCACGGTAACCGGCGCTCCTCGGAGGCTCCCGGAGGCTCTCCGCGCGTCGTCGGTCACGTGCCCGGAGAGAGGCGGGCGGGGCCCTGCGGCCGGCGCGCGGAGGGGCCGCCCGCGCTGCGGCAATCGCGATGGGGTCAGCCGCGATGTGGTCAGCCGCGGTGCGCGGCGGCGAGGACGAGACCGGCGAGGCGCTCGGCGGCGTCGGTGATGCCGAAGGCGCGGGAGGCCTCGGACATCGCGCGCAGGCGCGCGGGGTCGCTCAGCAGCGGCAGGATCGTGCCGGTCATGACCTGCTCGTCGAGGTCGGCGTCGGAGATCATGAGGGCGCCGCCGGCGCTCACGACCTCCTGGCCGTTCAGCGCCTGCTCCCCGTTGCCGACCGGCAGGGGCACGAACACCGCGGGCAGGCCGACGGCCGTGAGCTCGCTGACGGTGCCGGCCCCGGAGCGGGTGACGGCGAGGTCGGCGGCGGCGTAGGCGTCCTCCATGGCGCTCACGTACTCGACCAGCTGATAGCCGTCGCGATCCGCGAGGGCGGCCCCCACCTCGGTCTTGCCGCGGCCGGTGACATGGAGGATCTGGCCGCCGTGGGCGAGCACCGTCTCGGCGCTGTGCACGACGACCTCGTTGAGGTGCTGGGCGCCGAGGGACCCTCCGGTGACCAGCAGCACGGGGCGCTCCGGGTCGAGCCCGAAGGAGCGCACGGCGTCCGTGCGGCGGGCCGCGCGGTCGAGGGTCGCGACGCCCTCGCGCATGGGCATGCCGATGCGGCGAGCGCCGGGCAGCGGGGTGTTCTCGAAGGCCGTGAGCACGGCCGCCGCCCCGCGGGCACCGAGGCGGTTGGCGAGGCCGGGCCGACGGTTCGCCTCATGGATGAGGCGCGGGATGCGCGCCGAGGCGGAGGCGAGATAGGCGGGCGGGCACACATAGCCGCCGAAGCCGCAGACGGCGCCGACACCGCGGTCCTTCATGAGTGCGCGCACCTCGCGCAGGCTGCCGCCGAAGCGGGCCGGGAAGCGCAGCGCGGCACCGTTCGGACGGCGCGGGAAGGGCACCTTCTCGACGGTGACGAGCTCGAGGCCCGCGGCGGGGACAAGGTCTGCCTCCAGGCCGTCGGCCGTGCCGAGGGCGAGCACCTCGGCCTCGGGGTCCAGCTCGCGGATCTTCGCGGCGGTGGCGAGCAGCGGCGAGACGTGGCCTGCGGTGCCGCCTCCGGCCAGCAGGACGGTCGGTGCGTTCATCAGCGGGCGTATCCCTCGGTGTCGGGGCGTGCAGTGGGTTCGGCCGATCGGGACGACGAGCGGGCACGGCTGCGTCGCGCGGTGCCCGAGCTCCGAGCTCCGGCGCCGCGAGACCCGGTGGTGCGGGTCCCGGAGCTGCGGCTACCGGCGCCGCGGGAGCGGGAGGAGGGGGCCGCGGTGCGGGCCCGCCCGCCGGAGGCGGCGGCGCGCGTGGTGGATGCCTTCGCCGTTCCCGCCGTCGTCTTCGTCTTCCGCGCGGACGACGTGCCGCGCGCCGACTTCGCCCCGCGGCGGCCGCGGCGGCGACGGCGTGCGCCCTCTCCCCCACGGCCGGCGGGGATCACGGCGAGAGCGCTGCGCACGGTGCTCATGCGGGCGGCGAGGGCCTCCTGGGCGCCGGGCTCGTGGCGGGCGAAGGACAGAAGCATGCCCAGGGCCAGCATAGAGGCGACCAGGGCGGAGCCGCCGGAGGAGATGAAGGGCAGCGGCACACCGAGCACGGGCAGCATGCCGGTGACGACCATCATGTTCACGAAGGCCTGGCCGAGCAGCCAGGCGCCCACGCCGCCGATGGTGATCTGGATGAAGGGGTCCCGGGCGCGGGTGATCATCCGGAAGAGGATGAGCGCGAACACGGAGAACAGCAGCAGCACACCCAGCGTGCCGATCAGGCCGAGCTCCTCGCCGATGATCGCGAAGATGTAGTCGTCCTGAGCGGCGGGCAGGCGCCCCCACTTCTGGCGCGACTGCCCCAGACCGACGCCCCACCATCCGCCCTCGGCGAGACCCATGAGGCCCTGGTCGGACTGCAGGCAGGAGTCACCCTCGCAGGTGCCGTGCAGCCAGTTGCCGATGCGGGCCATGCGGTTGGCGTTGGTGAGGGCGAAGAAGAGGATCGCGGCCACGCCCACGCCGCCGCCGAGCACGAACCAGCGCCGCGGCACGCCGCCGATCCAGAGGGAGCCGGCGACCAGCATCGCCATGATCATCATCGTGCCCAGGTCGTGGCCCAGCAGCACGAGGCCCAGGGCGACCACGATGACCGGCACCACGGGGATCACGAGATGCATCGTGCGGTGCAGCAGAGGCCGCTTGCGGGTGAGGATCGCCCCGAGCCAGACGGCGAGCGCGAGCTTGAGGAGCTCGGACGGCTGGAGGGTCTGGCCGGCGATGCGGATCCAGTTCGTGTTGCCACCGGCGGCGACCCCGATGCCCGGCACGTGCACGAGGCACTGCAAAGCGATGCCGAGCCCGAGCAGCACCCAGGCGAACCTCTCGTAGGTGCGCGGCGGCAGGAACGCGGCGACGAGCAGGCCGACGAGCCCGATCAGCGCGAACTTCCCCTGTGCGAGAAGGCCCGCGAACGGGGAGTCACCCTTGGCGATGCTCACCACGGAGCTGCTGGAGAGGACCATCACCAGGCCGGTGCCGATGAGCAGGGTGCCCACGCAGATCAGGCCGTAGAAGTCCAGGACCGGGGAGCGCCCCCAGTCGCCGAGGCCGTTGCGCACGCGACCGCCGACGTCGCCCAGGGGGCGGTCCTCGTCCGGACGCACCACAGCAGGGGCCCGACGGGGCGTCTGCTGGGGGCTCATGCGCGTCCTTCCGGTCCGTCCGGCTCCTGCGTGTCCTCGGCGTCCTGCTGCATCCCCGTGGTCGCGCGGGCGGCGGCGGCGAAGAGGTCGCCGCGCTCGGCGTAGTCCGCGAACTGGTCGATGGAGGCCGCAGCGGGTGCGAGGAGCACCGCGTCGCCCTCCCGGGCCAGTCCGGCCGCCGCGTCGACGGCCTCCCGCATCAGTCGGGAACGTCCTTCGGGGTCCTCAGTGTCACCCTCGGGCATGCGCACGCTGGGTATTGCGGGCGCGTGTCGCTCGAGCGCCTCGCGGAAGGGCGTGTCGTCGGCGCCGATGAGGACGACGCCGCGGAGGCGCCCGGACACCTCGGCGACCAGCGCGTCGACGTCGGCCCCCTTGGTGTCCCCGCCCGCGATCCAGACCACGTGCTCCATGCCGAGCAGCGAGGCGCGGGCCGCGTCGGGATTAGTGGCCTTGGAGTCGTCGACGTAGGCGATGCCGGCGCCGACCGCGACGATCTCGCTGCGGTGGCTGCCGGCGCGGAAGGCGCGCAGCCCCTCGCGCACGGCCGCCTGCGAGACGCCGTGGGCGCGGGCCAGGGCCGCGGCGGCGAGCGCGTTGAAGACGACGTGGGGCGGAGCGCCGTGAGGGCCCAGGTGGGCGAGGTCGGCCAGGGAGCCGAGCTCGGCCGCCTGCCGGCGGCGGTCCTCGACGAAGGCGCGGTCCACGAGCAGGTCGTCGACGACCCCGAGCTCGGAGGGGCCGGGGGCGCCGAGGGTCACGCCGACGGCGCGGGCGCCCTCGATGACGTCGGCGTCCTCGACGAGCCTCCGGGTGAGGTCGTCAGCCGTGTTGAAGACGCAGGCCACGCGGACACCCTCGAAGATCTTGCCCTTGGCGCGGGCGTAGGCCTCGAGGCCGCCGTGCCAGTCGAGGTGGTCCTCGGTGATGTTGAGGACGGCGGCTGCCTCGCAGTCCACGTGCTGGGTCCAGTGCAGCTGGAAGCTCGAGAGCTCGACGGCCAGGACGTCGAACCCCTCGGGGTCGAGGGCCGCCTCGATGACGGGCAGGCCGACGTTCCCGCAGGCGACGGCGCGCAGCCCGTCGGCGCGCAGGATCGTCTCGAGCATGGTCACGACGGTGGTCTTGCCGTTGGTGCCGGTGACGCCGAGCCAGGCGGGGCCGCCCGGCGCCTGCATGCGCCGGGCGAGCTCGATCTCGCTCCACACCGGGATGCCGGCGGCTGCGGCCTGCGCGAGCAGGGGCTGGTCGGGGCGCCATCCGGGGGACGTGACCACGAGGTCGACGTCCGCGTCCTCGGGGAGTGCGCGAGTGTGCTCGGCGCCCAGGCGCACCTGGACGTCGAAGACCTCGAGGATGCGGGCGCGCTCACGATTGCGCGGAGTGTCCGCCGCGTCCACCACGATCACGCGCGCACCGCGCTGCATGGTCTGGTCGGCGACCGCGTACCCGGAGACGCCGAAGCCGACGACGAGGATCCTGAGCCCGGCGACGTCGAGGCCCGGCCAGGGGCGCGCGTCGGCCGGGGTGCCGTCCGAGCTCACGAGGCGATCCCCGGCAGCGCGTCGAGGTAGAACAGGCCCAGTCCGGCGGCGCCCAGGACACCCGCGATGATCCAGAAGCGGACCACGATCGTGACCTCGTTCCACCCCTTGAGCTCGAAGTGGTGCTGGAGCGGCGCCATCCGGAACACGCGCTTGCGGGTGAGCTTGAAGCTCGTGACCTGGATGATCACCGAGAGCGAGATGATCACGAAGAGGCCGCCGATGATCGCGCCGAGCAGCTCGGTGCGCGAGACGATTGTGAGGCCGGCGAGGGCGCCGCCCAGGGCGAGGGAGCCGGTGTCGCCCATGAAGATCTTCGCGGGCGAGGTGTTGTACCAGAGGAAGCCGATACACGCGCCGCCGATCGCGGCCGCGATGATCGCCGTGTCCAGCGGGTCGCGCGCGCTGTAGCAGTGGGCGGAGTCGAGCAGGAGGTGCCCGCTCGTGCAGGTCTGGCGCCACTGCCAGAAGGAGATCACGAGGTAGACGCCCGCGAAGATGATGGTGGCGCCGGTGGCGAGTCCGTCGAGCCCGTCGGTGAGGTTCACGCCGTTGGACCAGGCCGCGACCAGGAAGTTCGCCCAGATCGCGAAGAGCACGAAGCCGATCGTGGTGCCGGCGAAGGCGAGGTCGAGCCAGGGCAGGTCCCGCACGAAGGAGAGGCGCGTGGACGCGGGCGCATGGCCCGAGTCGTTGCGGAACAGCAGCGCCATGACGGCGAAGGCCGTCGCGATGGCGAACTGGCCGATGAGCTTCTGGTAGGCCCGCAGGCCCAGGCTGCGCTGGCGGGTGATCTTGATGAAGTCGTCGAGGAAGCCGACGACCCCCAGGCCGGTCATCAGGAACAGCACGAGCAGGCCGGAGGCCGAGGGCGGCTGCTGGGTGATGAGGTGGGCGACGGCGTAGCCGATCAGCACCGAGAGGATGATCGCGACGCCGCCCATCGTGGGGGTGCCGCGCTTGGTGGAGTGCGAGGTCGGTCCGTCGTCGCGGATGAACTGCCCGTAATGGCGCTTGACGAGCACCCGGATGTAGAGCGGGGTGCCGATGAGCGCCAGGACGAGCGCGGCGCCGCCGGCGATGATGATCGCGATCATGCGCGTGCGCCTCCTGCGTCTCCTGGCTCGTGGTCGTCGGTCGTGGGTGCGGGCCCGGTCGCTGCCGGGGCCGGCGCCGTGTCCTGCGAGTCTGCCATGTCGGTGGCCGCCCGGGCGTGAGCGCCTGCGGATCCGTCGCTCGGCGCGGCGGCAGGGTCGCCCCCACCGCGCTCGCGTGCGTCGAGGGCCTCGCGCAGGGGCTCGGCGAGCGTGCGCAGCCCGGCGTCGCGCGAGGACTTCAGCAGGACGACGTCCCCGGGCTCCACGATCTCGACGAGGCGCTCGAGGGCGGCGTCGAGGTCGGGGACCTCCTCGGACTCGTCGCCGAAGCTGCCCTCGAGGCAGGCGCCCCGATGGATCAGCCGGGCCCCGGGGCCGACGGCGATCAGCTGGGAGATGTTGAGGCGGACGGCCAGACGGCCCACCTCGTCGTGCAGGCGCAGGGAATCCTCGCCGAGCTCGAGCATCTCGCCGAGCACGGCGATGGTGCGCCGGGTGCGGCCCAGGTGCGCGAGGGTCTTCAGCGCCTGGCGCATGGAATCGGGGTTCGCGTTGTAGGCGTCGTTGAGGATGAGCACGTCCCCGGCAGCGTGCACGGCCTCCATCCGCTGGCCGGAGCTGAGGTGGAGGCGCGGAAGGAGGCGCGCGACGTCCTCGAGGTCCATGCCGAGCACGAGGGCGGCGGTCGCGGCCGCGACCGCGTTGAGGGCCTGGTGCTCGCCGAGCAGGTCGAGGGTGATCTCGCGGGTGTCCGCGGGGATGGCGCTGCCGTCCAGGCGGGTGAGGCCCTCGGGCACGGCGAGGGTGAGACGGGCGCGGGCCTGGTCGTCCAGGCGCAGGTCCTGGATGCGCACGTCGCCGGAGGCCATGCCCCAGGTGGTGACGGGCGCCGAGGTGCGCGAGGCCATGCGTGCGACGCGGGCGTCGTCGGCATTGAGGACGGCCCGGCCGGTGGACGGGAGCGCCTCGACGATCTCGCCCTTGGCCTGGGCGATCGCCTCGACCGAGCCGAACTCGCCGAGGTGGGCGCTGCCGACGTTCAGCACGAGGGAGACGTCGGGCGGGGCGATCGCTGTGAGGTGCGCGATGTGCCCGATGCCGCGGGCGCCCATCTCCAGCACGAGGAAGCGGGTGTCCTCCGTGAGGGACAGCACCGTGAGCGGCAGGCCGAGCTCGTTGTTGGGGCTGCCGGCGGGTGCGACGGTCGGCCCGACCTCCCGCAGCAGCGCCCCCAGCAGGTCCTTGGTGCCGGTCTTGCCGGCGCTGCCGGTGAGAGCGACGACGCGCAGGTCCTCGCGGCGCGCGCGGGCGCTCGCGAGCTGGGCGCGGGCGAGGTCGGACAGGGCGGTCTCGACGTCGGCCACGCGCACGGCGGGGACGTCGACCGGGTCGGTGACCAGGGCGAGGGCCGCGCCGGCGTCGCGGGCGGGACCGACGAAGCGGTGGCCGTCGACGTTCTCGCCGTGGAAGGCGGCGAAGAGGTCGCCCTCGGCCACGGCGCGGGAGTCGATGCGCGCCGCGCCGGTGACCTGCTCGGTGCCCGTGGCGCCGCCGATCAGCTCACCGCCGGTGAGGTCGGCGATCTCCTGGGCTGTGATGGCGAGCATTCAGCGTCCTTCTCGGGGTCGGGTCGGGGCATCGTCCGGATCCTCGGGCGCGGCGTCGGACCCGGGGAGTCGTCGCCGCAGCTGCACGCGATCATCGAACGGAAGGACTGTATCGCCGATCGTCTGACCGGTCTCCGCGCCCTTGCCGGCCAGCAGGATGGTGTCGCCCACGTGGGCCAGCTCGCAGGCGAGGTCGATCGCGCGCTCGCGACCGGCGACGACGTGCACCTCGGCGGTGGTGTCCGTGGGGACGCCGGCGCGCACCTGCTCGCGGATGGAGGCGGGGTCCTCGCTGCGGGGGTTGTCGTCGGTGATGATCACGACATCGGCGAGGTCGGCGGCGACGGCGCCCATGTGGGGCCGCTTGCCGGCGTCGCGATCACCGCCCGCGCCGATCACGGCGAGGATTCGACGGGTGCCCGGCACCGCGCGCAGGGTGGCGAGGGTCTTGGCGAGGGCGTCCTCGGTGTGGGAGAAGTCGACGACGCCGCGCACGGGCTCGTCGGCGACGAGCTCCATCCGCCCGGGCACACGGCCGGAGCGCGAGATCGCCTCGCGCACCTCGGGGCCGCTGCGGCCGACGGCCTCGAGCAGGAGCAGCACGGCCACGGTGTTGGCGACGTACGGCATGCCGGGGATCTGCGAGCGCAGGTCGTGGGTCGAGCCGTCGGCCTCGCGCACGCGCAGGGAGCTGCCGAAGGCACGCGGCTCGACCTGCTCGACCACGACGTCCGCGGAGCGGCCCGGGTCGGTGGTGAAGGTCGTGACCGGGATGAGGGACTCGCGGGCGAGCCGCATGCCCCAGTCGTCGTCCACGCAGACCACGCCGACGCGCGCATGCGCGGGCGCGAACAGGGAGGCCTTGGCGTGGAAGTAGTCCTCCATCGTGGGATGGAAGTCCAGGTGGTCCTGGGAGAGGTTGGTGAAGGCGACCGCGTCGAAGGCGATCTCGTCGGCACGGTGGAGGACCATCGCGTGGCTCGAGACCTCCATGACGCACACCTGCACGCCGCTCTGGAGCATGCGCGCGAGGATGCCCTGGAGGTCCGGGGACTCCGGGGTCGTGCGCACGGTGGTGACCTCGGCGTCCTCTCCCCCGCCGTCGCGGTACTCGGTGCCGTTGGTGCCGATCACGCCGGCCGGGATCCCCAGGGAGAGCAGGGTGCGGTGCAGCATCGTCGCCACGGACGTCTTGCCGTTCGTCCCGGTGACGCCGATCATCGTGAGCCGCTGGGAGGGGTCGCCGTAGACGGCGGCCGCCGCGCGCGCGGTCGCGGCGCGGGGATCGTCCAGGACCAGGGCGACCAGGCCCGCGCGCACGCACTCCTGGGCGCCGGCGGGATCGGTGAGGGCCGCGAGCGCGCCCGAGCCCGCGGCCTGGGAGGCGAAGCGGGCGCCATGGGTGCGGGCCCCGGGCAGGGCGCAGTACAGATCGCCGGGCTCGACGCTGCGGGAGTCCAGGGTCGCGCCGGTCAGCTCGATCGCGTCGTCCCCGGGACCGACCACCTCCGCGCCGAGCAGTCGGGCGAGCTCGCCCGTCGTGATCCGCGGGGCCGCGGGGGCGTCTGCGCCGTCCTCGGCGCGCCGGGGCCGGGGCGGGACCGCGCGGGGATGACCGCTCACCACTCGTCCTCCAGGGTCTTGCCCTTCTTCCCGGTGGGCGCGATGCCCTGGGTCTGGAGGGTGTACTGCATGAGCTCGGAGAACGCGGGGGCGGCCGCCGTGTTGCCCGAGATGAAGGTCTTCAGCCCGTACACGAACACGCCGATGGCGATCTCCGGGTCGTCGATGGGCGCCATCCCGATGAAGGACGCGGTGTAGCCGGCGCCGCTCTCGGCCGTGCCCGTCTTGCCGCCGACCGCGTAGTTCGGGACGGCCGCATTGGACGCGGTGTCGTCGTCGATGTCGTTGTCCATGAGGTTGCGGATGGTCCGGGCGGTCTCGCTCGAGCACGCGCGCACGCCCTTGGCGGTGGTGGCCGCCGTGAGCGAGCCCTTCTCGTCGCGGGTGCCCGCCACGATCGTGGGCTGCATGCGCACGCCGTCGTTGCCGAAGGCGCCGATGGCGGCGGTCATCTGGATGGGGGTCACGGAGTACCCCTGGCCGAAGGCGATCGTGAAGCGCAGGCGGCCGGCCCAGTCGGCGACGGGGTGCAGGATGCCCGAGGACTCCCCGGGCAGGCCGATGCCGGTCTTCTCGCCGATCCCGAAGGCCTTGAGCGTCGCGTAGCGCTGCTTGTCGGAGACGGTCTTGGAGATCTGCACGGTGCCCACGTTCGAGCTGTTCTTCAGCACGCCCGCGAGGGTGAGGTGCTGGGTCTCGTGCGGGTGGGAGTCCTTGATGCGGTTGCCGTCGAAGTCCATCGTGTAGGGCACGGTGTACCGGGAGGACGGCGTGACCTTCTTGTGCTCGAGAGCGCAGGCGACGGTGAGCAGCTTGCCCGTCGAGCCCGGCTCGAACACGTTGGACAGCGACTGGTTGCCCAGGTACTCCGGGTCGGTCTTGCCGGGCTTGTTGGGGTCGAACGTCGGGTAGTCGGCGAGGGCGAGCAGCTCGCCGGTGCGGACGTTGTAGATGACCGCGCTGCCGGCGTCGGCCCCGAACTTCTTCACGGTCTCGGCGAGGACCTGCTGGGACTTCCACTGCAGGTTCTCGTCGATCGTGAGGACGAGGTCGTCGCCGTCGACGGCCTCCTCGGTGGTCTGCTTGCCGGTGGGGATGACCTGGCCGCCGGCGCCGCGCTCGTAGCGCACCTTGCCGTTCCTGCCGCGCAGGTTCTTGTCGTACTTGTACTCGGCGCCGGCGAGCGCCGCGCCGTCGCCGCCCATGAAGCCGATGACGTTGGCGGCGATCTCCCCGGCCGGGTAGATGCGCTCGGAGACGCGGTCGGAGCCGATCCCGGGGATCTCCTGCGAGATGACGGCTTCGCGCACGTCGGGCTCGACGTTCTTGCGCAGGTAGAGGAAGCCGCGCTTGCCCGTGAGGGTCTCCTCGAGATCGTCGACGTCCTCGTCCAGCAGCGGGGAGAGCACCTTGGCGGCGGCCTTCACGCCCGTGCCCAGGTCCTTGTCCTTGGGCTTGAAGTCGCCGACCTGCAGCTGGTTGACCCAGAGGTCGTAGCGCTCGACGCTGCGCGCGAGCACGGCGCCGTTGCGATCGACGATCTCGCCGCGCAGGGCGGTGATGGTGCGATCGGTGGTGCGCTGGTCGACGGCCTCCGCGGCGCGAGCGCTCGCGTCCAGACCCTGCACCCACACCAGCCGACCCCCGAGCGTGACGGCGCCCGCGCCCATGAGGGTGAGCATGAGACGGCGGCGCATCATCGGCTCGCCCACGCGCGGCGCCGGGATCACCGGATGCGCGGGGCGGGTCTGCCGACGTCGGGGCGACGCCGAGCCGCGCGCCGATCCGGACGACGCGCGCGAGGACGAGGAGCCCGAACGTCCTCGGTCACGGGAGTTCGAGGCCATCGATCAGTCCCCCTCGTTGCCCATTCCGTGGTACGTCTCCGCGTCCTCGTAGATCGAGGCCGCGGGGATCGAGGACGATTCTGCCCCTGAGGCGCCCTGGACCGTCTGCGCCTCGCCGACGACCTTGCCACTTCCCAGATCGATGTAGCCCGGGTCCCCGGCCTGGACCATGCCCAGATCCTTGGCGCGCTTGCCGAGCTCCTGGGGAGTGCTCAGCTCGTCCTCCTGCTCCTGCAGCCCCTGGGACTGCTCGGTGAGCTTCTGGGAGGTGGATTGGAGACGAGTGATCTCGTAGCTCGTGTCGGACATCTGGATGTTCAGGAACAGCACCGCGGCGAGGGTGACCACGGCGATCAGGGTGCACAGGATCGCGAACGGGAGCGGGCTGCGTCGCGTCGACGGCGCGGCGACCACCGCGAGGCGGGGCCTGGCGGAGGTGCGAGCGGCGGGTCGCGAGGCGCGGCGGGGTGCGACGCGGGGTGCAGTGCTGATGGCCATGATGCGTTCCGATTCGTCGGTCGTTCGTCAGTGTGCGGGTCGGAGGCGCTCGGCGGCGCGCAGGCGCACCGAGGCGGAGCGGGCATTGGACTCGCGCTCGGCCTCGTCGGCCTGGAGCGCGCCGCGGGTGAGCGCGGCGAAGGTGGGCTTGTGCTCCTCGAGCTCGAAGGGCAGGTCCGGCGGCGCCGAGGAGCGTGTGCGACGGGTCAGGGCCGACTTCACGAGCCGGTCCTCGCCCGAGTGGTAGGACTCGACGACCACGCGGCCGCCGACGCCGACGGAGTCCAGCGCCCCGTCGATCGCACGGGCGAGGATCGCGAGCTCGTCGTTCACGGCGATCCGCAGGGCCTGGAAGGAGCGCTTGGCGGGGTGGCCGCCGTGGGCGCGGGAGGCCGCGGGGATCGCACGGTCCAGGAGGTCGACGAGCTCTCCGCTGCGCTCCAGCGGGTGCTCGGCGCGCTCGGCGACGATGCGGCGCGCGATGCGCGGGGCGAAGCGCTCGTCGCCGTACTCCCGCAGGATGCGGGCGAGCTCCTTCTCGTCGAGATCGCGCAGCAGGTCGGCCGCGGTGGGGCCTCCCGAGGCGGGGTCCATGCGCATGTCCAGGGGCGCATCGGCCGCATAGGAGAAGCCGCGCTCGGAGGTGTCGATCTGGAAGCTCGAGAGCCCCAGGTCCATCATCACGGCCGACGCGGTCAGCCCACGCTCGGCGAGGACCTCGGGGATCGCGTCGTACGTGGCGTGCACGAGGTCGATGCGGTCGGCGAACCCCTCCTGCGCGAGGCGCTCGCGGGCGAGCTCGAGGGCGGCGGTGTCACGGTCGATGCCGATCAGGCGGGAGTGCGGGCAGGCGGCGAGCACGGCGCTCGCGTGGCCGCCCATCCCGAGCGTCGCGTCCACGTAGACGGAGCCCGGCTCGACGAGGGCCGGGGCGAGGAGATCGACGCACACCTGGAGCATGACGGGAGCGTGGCGGTCCTGGGCTCGGACCGGATGCTGGTTCTCGTCCATGCCACCGCCTCTCCTGCGTGATGCGTGCTTCTCGATCGTCGTGGTGCGGCATCGCGTGCTGCTCGTGGTGCCGTCCGGCGGGATTCCTCGTCGCTCCCGACCCGCCACCGGGGAAGTTGCGTCGGGGCGGGAGCGACGAGAGGTCTCGCGGGACGGAGTCCCTCAGAACAGGCCCGGGACCACCGACTCGGCGGTCTGGGCGAAGCCCTCCTCCTTCTGCTCGAGGTAGGTCTCCCACGCGGGGAGCGACCAGACCTCGAGACGGTCCAGAGCGCCGATCACGGCGCATTCCCGGTCCAGGCCCGCATAGGTGCGCAGCTGGCCGGGGATCGTGATGCGGCCCTGCTTGTCCGGGATGACGTCCTCCGCCCCGGAGAGCAGCACACGCAGGTAGTCGCGCGTGCGCTGATCCGTGGTCGGAGCCCGCCTGGCCTCCTCGAGCTTCTGGCGGAACTCGGCCAGGGGGTACACCGCGATGCAGTGCTCCTGTCCCCGAGTCATCACCAGGCCCGAGGCGAGCTCGTCCCGGAACTTCGCGGGAAAGATCAGGCGGCCCTTGTCGTCGAGCTTGGGCGTGAAGGTTCCGAGGAACATCCGCGCCCCCTTTCTCGACGAGGGATCACCATCTCCCTCCTGCACGCCCCACTTTACCCCACAACTCACCACATCCCGCTACCCATTCACCGAATCCACCGGAGATCCGCAGTATCAGAGCAGGTCAGAAGGGTGGAGCGGGGTGGAGTGGAATCGTGCGGCCGAGCCGCTCCGGGGCGTGTCTGTGCCTGGCGAGGCCATCGGACCCTGGGAGTGCGTTCAGCAAGCGCGCAGGTCACTGCCCCGCTGCGGCCTGCGGTCGGAGGCCGGGGCGCCCTCGGGACCGTGGGTGGGGCGAAGTGGAGGGGCCCCGGGGAGCGGAGTGGAGGAGCCCGCGGGGAGCGCAGTGGAGGCGCGCGGCGAAGGGGGCGGTCACGCGCAGCGACGGGACGCGATCACGCGCGGCGGAGGGGCGCGGTCGCACGTGGCGGAGGGCGGTGGCGGAGCGCCGAGGAGGAGCCCGCGGGGCGAGCACGGACGCTCACCGAGGGGCCCGTGCCCCAGTGCCCAGTGCGCAGGGCCCGGACAGACGACGACCCCGGGCCGAGGGCTCGGGGTCGCGGGTTGGTGAAGCGGTGGTGCGGCGTGGAGGAGAGCGGAGCGCTCAGCCCCGGGGGTCGTCCCCCGAGCGCTTCTCCCAGCGCTCCTCCATGCGGCGCATGAAATCGCTGCCGCCGTTCTCGGGCTGCCGGGGCTGCTCGCCCCCGTCGCCCTGATCGGCAGCCGGGCCTCCCGGGCGGCTGCGCGGCGAGGTCACGGCGTAGACGGCTCCGGCGAGCATCAGCAGGAACGCCAGCACGCCCAACCAGATGAAGTTCAGGGAGACCCCGAGGACGAGGACGCCGAGTCCGACGACGACTCCGGCGAGGCCGAGGACGATGCGCCGGCGGTCGCGACGGTCCTGGGCGCCGGAACGGAAGGCGCGGGCGAGCCGGGGATCGTCGGCGAAGAGCTGACGCTCCATCTCATCGAGCATCTTCTGCTCGTGCTCCGAAAGCGGCATCGTTCCGGCTCCTTGTCCCGTGCCGTGTTCCCTGCGGCTGAACGCGATCGACGTGGGCGGCTCGAGCCCCATCGTCGATCCCCTAAGGATACTGCCGCCCGCTGGGGAATGGGAACTCGTCGACCCAACGCCTGACACTCTCCCTCTCACGTCCCGGACGCGTCGTCCCGGGCTCCGCCCTGCTGCGCTCCGTCCGACGGGGTTCCGTCCGGCGCACGAAGGGTCGATCCGCGGGAGAGGCTTCCCGAGCCGAAGCGGTCGCGGGCGCGGTCCATCGCGCTCTCCAGGCCCTGCCAGCCGGTTCCGCGGCCGGAGAGCTCGGCCGCGGCGGGCTGGGCGCTGGTCTCCTGCAGGCGCTCCGCCCGCACCCCCGCCAGACGCACCGCCGGCATCCGCGGCACCTCCCTCTCCCAGAGGGCGACCACGTGCTCGCGAAGCCGCTCCCCGCTCGCCGTCGGCTGGTCCATCGTGGCCGAGCGCGTGATGGTGGTGCCGTCCGGTGAACGGAGCTTGACGGAGACGGCGCGCGCGGCGAGATGGCTGCGGCGCAGGCTGTGGGAGACCTCGTCGGCCATGAGGGTGAGGCGGCGACGCACCTCGGCGGGGTCCACGAGGTCCTCCTCGTAGGTGCGTTCGGTGCCGACGCTGCGATCGCGCACCCGTGTGCCCAGCCCCGTGCGGTCCTCCCCCGCCGCGAGCCGCGCGACCATGGGCGCCTGGGGGCCGACGGCCCGACGCAGCGCCCCCGCGGGGATGTCGCGCAGCTGGCCGACGGTGCGCACCCCGAGCCGTTCGAGGGCCTGCTGCGCCTTGGGACCGACGCCCGAGATGACGCCCACGGGCAACGGCGAGAGGAAGGCGGCGGTCTGCTCGGACGGGACGATCAGCATGCCGTCGGGCTTGGCCCGGGCGGACGCGATCTTCGCTACCGCCCGGGACACGGACCCTCCGACGCTGCTGGGCAGGTCGAGCTCCTCGCGGATGCGGGTGCGCAGGCGCTGGGCGATCTGCTCGGGCGACCCGAACAGGCGGCGGGCGCCGGAGATGTCGAGGAAGGCCTCGTCGACGCTGATCTGCTCGATCGCGGGTGTCACCTCCCGGAGAAGGTCCATGACCTGCGCGGAGACCTCGCGGTATCGGTCGATGCGCGGCGGGACGATGACCAGGTCCCGTGCGAGGCGTCGGGCGGTGACCATCGGCATGGCGGAGCGGATGCCGCGCTCTCGCGCCGGATAGCTCGCCGCGGCGACGACACCGCGCGATCCCGCTCCCCCGACGACGACGGGCAGACCCCGCAGGGCGGGGTCGTCGCGGATCTCGATGGAGGCGAAGAAGGCATCCATGTCCAGGTGCAGGATCGTGCAGTCCTCCGTGCCCGACATCCGCGCTCCCTCCGCTGCTCCTCCCCCGGGCCGCACGCGCGGGCCGGAGCGCACCATGCTAGTCGGGTCCCGGAGGAGCCGTCGGACCGGGCTCCCCGATCGACGCGAGCGGGCGCGGGCACCGTGGCCGCCGACGGCGCGGACCGCACCGGCCGTGCCGGATCGCCGACCTCACCCGGCGAGGGCGACCGCTTCCGTGGGAGCGAGGGAGGCCAGGAGCTCCTCGCGGACCTGGGCGATGCGTGCGCGGGTCCCCTCGCGGTGCAGCGCCAGCAGGACGGGATCCGGGGTCGCGCGCTGGTCGCGGTCCAGGCGGTCGCGCTCGACCACGAAGCGCGAGGCGTCCTCCGCCCAGCGCCGGCGCTCCCCGCCCATGCGGTCCAGCGCTGTCCACACGTTCAGCGGCAGCTTGCGCCGCCGGGCACGGTTGGCCCGGGTGACGAGGACGCCCGCGGTGCGCAGGGCCGCACGATGCACGAGCTCGTAGGAGGCGCGCGGGTCGGTCCCGGCGAGCTCCTGGGCGCGGGCGAGCATCGCCTCGGCCCTCTCGAGGGCGGCGAGATCCTGATCCAGATGGACGAGCTCCGCTGTGTGCGTGGTCATGGTGGGAACGCTAGGCGGATGCACCGACATCCGACGCGGCAGGGTCGGCGCTGTGGACGGAGGGCGTCTGGGGAGGGCCGACGGGCGGCTCGCGCAGTCCGCTCCGGATCTGCGCGCACGGAGGCCGATGCGCGGGGCTCCCGGCTCTAGAGTGTCCGGGTGACCCCACCACCCCGCGGCCGTCGCCGCAGCTCCTCCGAGGCGCCGTTCCCCGGTCTCGGGCCCGTCGGCGAGGCCGTTCCCATCTCGACGGGCAGCGCCGAGCTCGTCGTCGAATCCGACGGATCGGTGCTGCTCCTGGTCAACGGTGTGCCCTCCTCGCACCTGGATCCCGATCCGGACCATCTGGTGTTCGAGTACATGCGGTGGATGCGCACGGCGATGCGCTGCTGGATCCTGGAGAGGCGCGCCGGGGACGGGGCGGACGGCGCCGGCTCCTCGCGGCGCGGGCCCGAACTCGCCGTCGCCCATCTGGGAGGCGCCGGGTGCGCGCTGCCGCGCACGCTCGCCCACGACTGGCCGCGCGCCCGTCAGATCGTCGTGGAGCTCGACGCGCTCCTCGCCGAGCACGTGCGGACCTGGTTCTCCCTCCCCCGCTCCCCGCAGCTGAGGATCCGCGTCGACGACGCCGCCCATGCGCTCGAGGAGTGGCGCGAGGACCGCTTCGACGTGCTCACCCGCGACGTCTTCGCGGGAGATCGCACGCCGTCCTCGCTCACCTCGGTCGAGGCCGCCCGCCACGCTCGCCGCGTGCTCGCCGACGACGGCCTCTACCTGGCCAACTGCGCCTCCCGCCCGGGATCGCGTCTGCTCGCCGACGAGCTGACCACGCTCTCGAGCGTGTTCGCGCACGTCGGTGCGATCGCCGAGCCGGCCCACCTCAAGGGCAGACGGCGCGGGAACTGCGTGCTGCTCGCCTCCGACGCGCCGCTGCCGGCCTCGCTCGACCGGGCGCTGCGCTCGGACCCGGTGGCGGTGCGGCTGGCCGCCGGGGAGGACGCGGCGCGGATCGCCGCCCCCGGAACGGTGCTCGAGGGCGCTGCGCAGGGCTGATGCGCGACGGGCCGCCCCGGGGGGGGGAGGACCGGATCTCAGAGCGGGCGGACCTGCTCGGCCTGCGGCCCCTTCTCGCCGGGCACCACGTCGACCTCGACCCTCTGGCCCTCCGCGAGGGTGCGGTAGCCGTCCATGTCGATGCGGCTGTGGTGCACGAAGACGTCGGCCCCGGGCCCGTCGACCTCGATGAAGCCGTAGCCCTTCTCGCCGTTGAACCACTTCACGGTGCCCTGCACGGTGCTCTCTGCCATGGAAAGCGTCACTCCCTGTGTCCTGCGATGATGCGCTGCTGCGTGCGCCGAGGGCGCGCGATGACCGATGGACGGCGGGTCGCCGGTGCGGCGGAGGTCCGTCCTCAGGAGACCTCGGGGCCGGAGCCTGGCCCCCGCCCCGATCCCCCGCCGGGGCCGTCGTCCTCCTCGCCGGCGAGGAAGCGCTCGAAGCGATCCGCCAGCTCCTCGCCGGTGGGCAGGTCCATCGTGGTGCTGAAGACGCCGTCGCTCTCGGTGGACTGCGCGTCGTACTGCTCCTCGAGGGCCGCGACCATGCTGAGGACCTCCTCGTTGTCGGTGAGGGTGCTCTCGAGCGCCGCGCCCGCGGCCTCCGTGAGATCTCCGAGGTCCACGAGCGGGATGTCCAGGCCCGCGCCCTCGCTGACCCGACGCAGCAGCGCGAGCGCGCCCGCCGGGAAGTCGGTGCGCGTGAGGTAGTGCGGGATCTGCGCGGCATAGCCGATGGCTGGGTGTCCGGCCTTGCCGAGCTCGTGCTCGAGCAGCGCGCCGAACGAGGCCGGCACCACGATCTCCCCGCCCTGCTCGGGCTCGTGCGCGGGGATCAGGTCGGGATCGTTGGCATGGGTGATCATGGCGATCGGCCGCGTGTGCGGCATGGCCATCGGGATCGCGCTCATGCCCACGACCTTCTCGACGTCGAAGAACTCGATGAGGTCGATCACGGCCTGGCTGAGGCGGCGCCACTGCAGGTCCGGCTCGGGGCCGTCGAGGTAGAGGAACGGGCGGTCGCCCTCGTCGTACATGAGGTACAGGGACATCTCGGGAACGGTCACCTCGGTGTAGACCGCGCCGTCGAACACCGCCTGCGGGCGGGAGCCCCGGTAGTCCACGAGCTCGTCGACGTCGAACGTCACGATCCGCACGTGGCGCAGGGAATCCTTGAGGTAGGTCGAGGCGATCCGGCAGGAGTTGCCGGCGTCCACGAGGCCCGGGAGGGCGTGCACGAGGGTCAGGCGTCCGCGGGGAACCGCCGCGATCACATCTGCGGACTCGTAGGCGTAGAGGTCACGGGGGTCACGCATCGATGCACCTCGCTCCTCGCAGTCGCCGTCGAGCAGGGCTTTTCCCCGCGTTCGACGCGTTCCACCATAATGGATCGCCATGTCATCGCGCGCACAGGATCAGGGCGGCACCCCCTCGTGCGCGCGGCCACCGGAAGGACGCCCCGTGGAGCCAGCAGAACCCCGGCCGGATGCCCCAGCGAGCGAGGAGGCGCACGTCGCCCGTGAGATCGCCCTCGAGCAGGACTACGCGAACCGCTTGTACGCGCGCGTGGACGAGCTCATGGCGCAGATCCAGACCAGCCTGGACGAGGTCCAGGGGTCGCAGGACGCGGCGACCCATCAGAACCGCTCCGAGCGGGACGCGTTCATGGCGCTGTACGAGGACCGGCTCGCGCTGCTGCGCACGGTGAGCTCGAGCGTCGTGTTCGGCCGGCTCGACACGGACGAGGGCGAGCGCCACTACATCGGCCGCATCGGCCTGTTCACCCCGGAGCGCGAGCAGCTCCTCGTGGACTGGCGCGCTCCGGCCGCGGCCGCCTACTACCAGGCGACCAGCCTCGAGCGGCTGGACGTGCGCCTGCGCCGCCACCTCATCTCCCAGGGGCGCACCGTCGTGGGGCTCGAGGACGACGTGCTCGACCAGTCCATGCTCGCGCAGGGCGCGGAGGGCGCGGAGGGCGCGGAGGGCGAGGAGGTCGTGCTGCAGGGCGAGGGCGCACTCCTGGCCGCAGTCTCCTCGCAGCGCACCGGGCGCATGGGCGACATCGTCGCCACCATCCAGGCGGAGCAGGACCGCATCATCCGCTCCTCGAACCGTGGGGTGCTGGTCGTCCAGGGCGGGCCCGGCACGGGCAAGACCGCCGTCGCCCTGCACCGCGCCGCCTACCTGCTCTACACACATCGCCGCCGCCTCGAGCACTCGGGCGTGCTGATCGTCGCCCCCACGCGCGGCTTCCTGCGCTACATCGAGCGCGTGCTGCCGAGCCTCGGAGAGTCCGGCGTGGTGATGTCGACCCCGGGCGGGCTCTTCCCGGGCGTGGAGACGACGCTGCACGATGCGCCCGAGGTCGCGCGCCTCAAGGGCGCCCCCGCGATGGCCGAGCTCCTCTCGCGCGCGGTGAAGCAGCGTCAGCTGGTGCCGGACAGGGACCTCGAGCTGGCCATCGACGGCACGCCCCTCAGGATCACCCGGAAGATCCTGGGGGACGCCCGGCGCGAGGCGCGCTCGACCCACAAGCCCCACAACGCCGCGCGCGCCGTGTTCGTGCGCGCCGCCCTGGACCGGCTGGTCCAGCAGTACGAGGCGGAGCTCTCCCGCCGCGGGACCACCGTGATCCCCGAGGACCGCGCGGGGTATCTCGACGACCTGCGCCGCGATCCCGAGGTGCGCCGCGCGCTGAACCTGGCGTGGCTGCCGTACACCCCGGAGTCGTTCCTGCGGGTCCTGCTCGCGCATCCCGAGCGGCTGCGCGCGGCCGCGCCGCGCTCCCTCGCCGGCGCGGATCTCGACGTCCTCGTGCGCGCCAAGGACGCCCCGTGGACGATCGAGGACGTGCCCCTGCTCGACGAGGTCGCGGAGCTGCTGGGCGAGGACGACCAGGCCCAGCAGGCGGATGCCGAGCGCTCCCGACGACGCCGCGAGGCAGATCTCAGCTATGCGCGCGAGGTCATCGAGAACATCGACACCTCGGGGATCGTGCGCGACGAGGATCTCGCAGACCGCATGGACCGCACGTCCGACGGCCGCACGCTCGCCGAACGGGCCGCGGAGGACCGCAGCTGGACCTACGGGCACGTGGTCGTGGACGAGGCGCAGGAGCTATCGGCGATGATGTGGCGCACGCTCATGCGCCGGTGCCCCTCGAAGTCGTTCACCATCGTCGGCGACGTCGCGCAGACCTCGTCGTCGGCAGGGACCTCCTCGTGGGAGCGAGCGCTCGCCCCGTACGTCGAGGACCGTCTCGAGGTCGAGCCGCTGAGCGTCAACTACCGCACGCCGCGTCGCATCATGGACGTGGCGCAGGCCGTGGCCGAGTCCCGCGACCTCCCGATCACCGAGGTCACCTCGGTGCGCGAGGGCGACTGGCCCGTGCTCCTGCACTCCGGGGACGAGGCGGGGCTGCCGGAGGCGGTGGCCGACGCCGTCGCCGCGCAGCAGTCCGAGGCGATCGGGCGCCTCGTCGTCCTCACCCCCGGACGGCTGCTCGAGGACGTGGTGCGCGCGCTACGGGCACGGGACGCCCTGGGCCGCATCGGCACCGGGAGCCGCGGCATCGACGACCCGATCGCGGTGATGACCCCGCAGGACGCCAAGGGGCTCGAGTTCGACGGGGTGGTCCTCGTGGAGCCCGCGGAGATCCTCGCCGATTCCGAGGGAGGCGCCGGAGACCTCTATGTCGCGATGACCCGTGCGACCCAGCGACTGGACGTGGTGCACGCGCGGGAGCTCCCCGCGGGCCTCACCGGCACCGAGGCCGAGTCCTCACCCCGGACATGAGAAGACCGGCGGCCGTGGCTTCCCCTCCACGACCGCCGGTCGGCGGCGCGCCCGCTGGGCGCGCCCTGAACATCTTAAGGGCATGACGCCCGTGCTTCGGACCGTTTCCCACCGATCGACACGGATCCGCCACGAATCCAGCGGCTAGCGTGCCTCGGATCCGAGGCCGACGGCCGCTGCGCGGCTCAGGACGGGGCGCCGCCGCTGCCCGCGGAGGCGTCCTGACGCAGCTCGGAGATCGCGGACTCGAAGTCGTCGAGGGAGTCGAAGTCCTGGTAGACGCTCGCGAAGCGGAGGTACGCGACCACGTCGAGCTCGCGCAGGGGCTGGAGGATCGCGAGGCCCACGGCGTGGGCGTCGACCTCAGCCTGGCCGCTCTGGCGGATGGTCTCCTCGACCCGCTGGGCGAGAACGGCCAGCTGGTCGTCGCTCACCGGGCGGCCCTGGCAGGCCTTGCGCACTCCGGAGATCACCTTGGAGCGGCTGAACGCCTCGCTGACTCCCGAGCGCTTGAGGACCGCGAGCGATGCCGTCTCGATCGTGGAGAAGCGGCGAGAGCAGTTCGGGCACTGGCGACGACGCCGGATCGAGGCGCCGTCGTCGGCAGTGCGCGAGTCGACGACGCGCGAATCGGGGTGGCGGCAGAACGGGCAGTGCACGTCCTCCAGCCTACCGGGCGCACCGGAGGGCCGAGGGAGGGCCCGCGGCGCTCCCGCCGCAGCGCCCCGGCGGATCAGGCGGCGTCTACGCTTTCCTCGGGGAGCTCGAGCGACTGCCCCTCGGTGATGCGGGGGCTCGAGAGGCCGTTCAGCGAACGCATCTCGCGCACGAAGTCCTGGGAGTCCTCACCGGCGGGGGCGTACTGCTCGGCGTAGTCGCTGAGCGTGTCGCCCGCCTGCACGGTCACGGTGACCGGCTCCTGCGGATCGCCCGCGAAGGCGGAGGGGACACCGAGGACCAGGACGCCCAGCAGGGCGACGAGGATGCCCGCGAGGAAAGCGATGCCGGCCAGCAGGATGCGGCCGCGACGGGTGAGCTGCAGTCGAACACCCTTGCGAGCAGAGCCCTGCCCGGCGTGGGCCGAAGAGGTGGGGAGGGGAAGCATGGTGGCCATTGTCCGAACTCCTGTTCGATCGAATACGTGTACGACTGTAGGCCCGCCGTGCGCGACACGCAAGGCCTTCCTCGAACACATGTTTGGAATCAGGTCGCCCGACGCCTAGGCTGAGCGACGAGTCCCACTGAATCGCAGGGGTGGGACAGACGAAGCGAGGAGCCGCGCAGATGACCCCGACGACCTCTGGTCCCGACCTGACCGACGACGGCCTCACCGCGCGCCAGCGACGGATCCTCGAGACCATCACCGCCGCCATCGAGCGCCACGGCTACCCGCCGACCATGCGCGAGATCGGCGATGCCGTCGGCCTCACCTCCCCCTCCTCCGTCTCGCACCAGCTCCAGGCGCTCGAGCGCAAGGGATTCCTGCGCCGCGATCCGAAGCGCCCGCGCGCGCTCGAGGTCGTGCTGCCCGACGACGCCGGCGAGCCGACCCTCGCGCCCGTCGAGTCGATCGGCGCCGCCGCGGCCTCCGCGTCGGTGAGCGTGCCGCTCGTCGGCCGGATCGCCGCCGGCATCCCGATCACCGCGGAGGAGCAGGTGGAGGACGTCTTCACCCTGCCCCAGCAGCTCGTGGGCGACGGCGAGCTGTTCCTGCTGCAGGTCGTCGGGGACTCGATGGTCGATGCCGCGATCTGCGACGGAGACTGGGTCGTCGTGCGCTCGCAGCCGGTCGCGCAGAAGGGCGAGATCGTGGCGGCCATGATCGACGGCGAGGCGACGGTCAAGACCTTCGCCCAGAGCGACGGCCATGTCTGGCTGATGCCGCACAACCCCGCGTTCGCTCCGATCCTGGGCGACCACGCCGAGATCCTCGGCAAGGTCGTGGCGGTGCTGCGCGCCGTCTGACGCGCTCCTCCCACCCCCAACTCGCGCGCCTGCGATCCCCTGCGCGCGCTCGGCTCCTGCGGGCTCAGTCCCCCGCGCGGGCCAGTCGTCCGAGGGCGGCGAGCGCGACCTCGGGATCCTGCGTCGGCCACAGCGGCGGCATCGCCTCGCGCAGCACGGCCCCGTAGCGCTTGGTGCGCAGACGCGGGTCGAGCACCGCGACCATGCCGCGGTCCTCGTGCGAGCGGATCAGGCGACCGGCGCCCTGCGCGAGCAGCAGCGAGGCATGGCGCACCGAGACCTGCATGAATCCGCTGCTGCCCTCCGCGTCGGCCCGCTCCGAGCGTGCGGAGGTCAGCGGATCGTCGGGGCGCGGGAACGGCAGGCGGTCGATGGTCACCAGTCGGCACGTGCGTCCCTGCACATCCACGCCCTGCCACAGCCCGATGGTCCCGAACAGGCTCGCGGTGTCGTCGCCGCGGAACTGCTCGACGAGCCGGGGCAGGGAGTCCTCCCCCTGCAGGCCGACGGGCAGGTCGAGACGCGCGCGCACGTGCTCGGCGGCGACCTCCGCTCCCCGCCTCGACGAGAACAGGCAGAGCGCCCCGCCGCGCGAGGCCTCGACGAGCGCGGTGAGGTGATCAAGCATCGCGAGCGACGGGCCCTCGCGGCCCGGCGCGGGCAGGTGGGAGGCGACGTAGAGGATGCCCTGGCGGCGATAGTCGAAGGGACTGCCCACATCGATCCCGGCCCACGCGCTGCGGTCCTCGAGCGGGGGGACGTCCTCGGCGTCCATGCGTCGGCGCGAGCCCAGGCCGATGGCGCGGGCGGGCGGCTCGAAGCGCCCGCCGAGGGCGAGCGTCGCGGACGTCAGCACCGCGGTGGTGTCCTCGAGGATGCGTCCGCGCATGGCGCCGGCGACATCGAGCGGGGCGACCTGGAGGCTCGAGCGCCCGGTGCGCTCGGAGTGGGAGACCGAGACGACGTCGTCCTCGTCGGGCGCGGTGAGGCGCTCGCAGACGTCGACGATCTCCTGCAGGTTCGCGCGCACGGCCTTGCGGGCGCCGGCCGCCGTCGGGGCATCGCCGCCGGCGTCCTTGGCGTCGGCGTGGGCACCGCGGGCCTCCGTGCGCAGGTGGACGAGGGCATCGGCGGCGGCGCTGGGCAGGGCGCCCATGACCCTCCCGTCGGGCAGCTCGGGAAGGACCGTGTTCAGCTCCTCGCCGGCGTCGTCGAGGGCGGTCGCGGCGACGCCGAGCCCGCGCAGCTCGCGGACGGCCCCGCGCACCATGCCCACGGTCAACTGGTCGGTGACGGCGCTCGTCACGCGGGACGTGAGCTCGTGCGCCTCGTCGAAGACCACCGCATCGTGGTCGGGGATGATGCCGTGGTTGTCGAAGGAGTCGATCGCGAGCAGCGCGTGATTCGTGACCACGAGATCGACCTCGCGGGCGACGGCGCGGTTGCGCTCGGCGAAGCACTGGTCCACGAGCGGGCAGTGCCCGCCCAGGCACTGCGAGCCGGTCACCGAGACCTGGTGCCAGGCGCGGTCGGAGACGGGCATGTCCAGGTCGTCGCGGTCGCCCGTGTCGGTGAGCGCCGACCACTCGCGCAGCCGCTTCACCTGCTCCCCGAGGCGTTCGGAGGAGCCGCTCGCGGGATCGGCGGCGGTCTGGGAGAAGAGCGCCCCGGGGTCGATGTCGCTCGGGTAGCCGCCGTCGATCTTGTGCAGGCACAGGTAGTTCCCGCGCCCCTTGAGCAGGGAGAACGTGGGTGTGCGCGGGAGGTGTGGGGCGAGCGCCTCGACGATGCGCGGGAGGTCCTTGCGCACGATCTGCGACTGCAGGGCGATGGTCGCCGTGGAGACCACGACCGGCCGTCCCGTCACGACCGCGTGGCGCAGAGCGGGCACGAGGTACGCGAGCGACTTGCCGGTGCCGGTGCCGGCCTGGACCAGCAGATGGCGCTGCCCCTCGAGGGCCGTGTCGACCGCGCTCGCCATCCGGGTCTGTCCCTCGCGGCGCGTCCCCTCCAGTCCCTCCACGGCGGCTTCCATGAGCACGTCGAGATCGGCGATGGACGACGCGGAGGCTTCACGGGCGGCAGGCACCGGCCCACCCTAGCCGCGGGCCGTGCGCGCATCGCCGAGGCGCGTCGGGGCCCGCGGAGGGGACTCGTCACGTCCGCCAGGGAGGAGCCGACGCCCTCGGGCGCGGCCCTCTGGCACAGTCCCTCGGTCGCGGCCTCAGGCGCCGACGAGCGACTGGATCTCCGCGGCGAGCGCGGAGTCGACCCGCGCGTGCAGGCGCGTGCCCTCGGGCAGGTGCTCCTCGTCGAGGATCTCCCCGGTCGAGTGCGCGCGCGAGACGAGGTCGCCGCGCGTGTACGGCACGACGGTGTCGATCTCGACGGCGGGCCGCGGGAGGCGGTCGGCGATGAGGTCGCGCAGCGCGTCGACGCCCTCGCCGGTGCGCGCGGAGACCACGGCGGACTCCCCCGCCAGGCTGCGCAGGCGCGCGATCGTCTCGGGGGACGCGATATCGGCCTTGTTCAGCACGATGATCTCGGGGACGTCGAAGCCGTCGATGTCGGCGAGCACGCCGCGCACGGCCCGGATCTGGCCCTCGGGGTCGGGATGGGAGGCATCGACCACGTGGAGCAGCAGGTCGGCGTCGCCGACCTCCTCGAGCGTCGAGCGGAAGGCCTCGACGAGCTCCGTGGGCAGATGGCGCACGAAGCCCACCGTGTCGGCGTAGGTGAACTCGCGGCCGTCGGGCGTCTGGGCCCGCCGCACCGTCGGATCCAGCGTCGCGAACAGGGCGTTCTCCACGAGGACGCCGGCGCTCGTGAGCCGGTTCAGCAGCGAGGACTTCCCGGCGTTGGTGTAGCCGGCGATCGCGACGGCCGGGACCTCGCGGCGATGGCGGTCGGCGCGCTTGGCCTCGCGGCTCGGAGCCATCTCCCTGATCTCGCGGCGCAGCTTGGACATGCGCGTGCGGATGCGGCGACGGTCCAGCTCGATCTTCGTCTCGCCGGGTCCGCGGGAGCCCATGCCCGCGCCGCCCGCGGCGACGCGCCCGCCGGCCTGGCGGGACATGGACTCGCCCCAGCCGCGCAGGCGCGGCAGCAGGTACTCGAGCTGTGCGAGCTCGACCTGCGCCTTGCCCTCGCGGGACTTGGCGTGCTGGGCGAAGATGTCGAGGATCAGCGCCGTGCGGTCGACGACCTTGACCTTGGCGATGTCCTCGAGGGCGCGGCGCTGGCTGGGCGCGAGCTCCCCGTCGGCCACGACCGTGTCCGCACCGGTCTCGGTGACGATCTCGGCGAGCTCGGCCGCCTTGCCCTTGCCCAGGAAGGTCGCGGGGTCGGGGTGCTGGCGGCGCTGCATGACGCCGTCGAGCACCTCGGAGCCGGCGGTCTCGGCGAGCGCGGCGAGCTCCCGCAGGCTGTTCTCGGCGTCCTCGGAGTTGCCGGACGTGTAGATGCCGGCGAGGACGACGCGCTCGAGGCGCAGCTGGCGGTACTCGACCTCGGTGACGTCCTCGATGTCCGTGCGGATGCCCGCGACACGGCGCAGCGCGCGGCGGTCGGCGAGGTCGAGCTGCTCGCCGTCGGTGTCCGAGGCGTAGGTGACGGCGGAGACGGAGGCGTCGCCGCGCGCGAGGATCCGACGGGTCAGGGGGTCGCTGCTCGTGCGCTCATCCGCTCCGGCGGCCTCCTCGCCGCCGTGCTCCTGCGCGGGGACGTTCTCGGAGTCCGGGTGAAAAGCGATCGGCACGGTGGCGGCCTTCTTCCTGTGGGGTGCGTCGGACGGGGTGCTGCGAGGATCTGCCGTGAGGCGGATCGTGAGCATCAAGAATCCCACGCCCCGGCGCGCGGGGCGAGAGATTTATGCCCAGGGCGCACCGACGGACGCCGTCCGGGTGGGCCCGATGCGTACGCTGTGTCCGTGTCCGAGCACTACTTCTCCCCCACCAGCGCGACCGACGCCTCCCGCCTGCCGCTGACCGTGCGGCTCGCCGGCGCCGAGCGGGACCTGGTCACCTCCCGCGCGGTGTTCTCCGCACGCGGACTGGACAAGGCGACCGCGGTGCTCCTGGACCGCCTGGACACGCTCGCCCCGGTGCCGGCAGGGGCACGGATCCTCGACCTGGGCTGCGGCTGGGGGCCGATCGCGCTCAGCGCCGCACTGCTCCACCCCGATGCGGAGGTCTGGGCGGTCGACGTCTCCGAGCGCGCCCGCGAGGTCACCGCGGAGAACGCCGAGCGACTGGGCCTGCAGGTGCATGTCGCTGCGCCCGACGACGTCCCCTCCGAGCTGCTGTTCGACACCATCCGGTCGAACCCGCCGATCCGGATCGGCAAGCAGGAGCTGCACGATCTCCTGCTGCGCTGGTGCGGGCGCCTCTCCGCGCAGGGGACGGCCGGCCTCGTGGTCGGCAGGAACCTCGGCGCGGATCCCCTGGCCGCATGGCTGGACGACCAACTGCCCGGACGCACGGTGCAGAAGGTCGCGAGCGCCAAGGGCTTCCGGATCCTCGAGGTCGGTCCGCGCGAAGAGGGCTGAGCGCGCCTCCACGGGTGCACGCGACCGCGGACGCGAGAGCCCGAGCAGCCGGGCGGAAGCCGATCGCTCGTGTGGGAGCCGATCATGCGGGGGCGATCGTGCGGGGCCCATCGGCCGATCGGCCGACACCGAGGCGGTCAGGCGTGCGGGAGCGACGTCTCCCCGTCGGCCACGAGCTGCGCGGGGCCGGCGAGGGTGACCTGGCCGTCCTCGGCGCGGGCGACCTCGAGGGTCCCGCCGGGCACGTCCACCCTCCAGGGGCCGCTGCCGTCGTCCCCGGCCCACAGGGCCGAGACCACACCGACGGCCGTCGCGCCCGTCCCGCAGGACTGGGTCTCGCCGACGCCCCGCTCGAAGACGCGCATCGCCACGTGCGCGGGGCCGCGGCGGACGACGAACTCGATGTTCGCCCCGTGCTCGGGCTCGGGGTCGAGGCCCGGGCGGACGGTCAGGTCGAGGTCCTCGAGCACCAGGTCCTCGGGCAGCTCGACCACGGCGTGGGGATTGCCCATGTCCGCGTCCCAGGCGGGGAGCTCGTGCCCGGCGATGCGCACCGTGCGGGCGGGCCCGTCGGACACGCCGGCGGGGCCCATGCCCACGCGCACCTGCCAGGGGTCGCCGGGGGCCGGCGGATCCGCGAGGACCTCGAGGCGGCGCACGCCGGCGCGGGTCCAGATGTCCAGGGGCGCGTCGCCCCCGGGCAGCCGCCCCGCGCGCGAGAGGAAGGCCGCGAACACGCGCACGCCGTTCCCGCACATCTCGGCGATCGAGCCGTCGGCGTTGCGGTAGTCCATGAACCATTCGGGGGCGTCGGCGGGGGCCTCGATGCCGGCGGCGCGGGTGCGCACCACGCGGATCACGCCATCGCCGCCGATGCCGCCGCGGCGGTCCGCGAGCGCTGTGACCACGGACGCGTCGAGCGCGAGGGCGCCCTCCGGGTCGTCGAGGACCACGAAGTCGTTGCGGGTGCCGTGCCCCTTGGTGAAGCGCAGCGCGAGGGGCGCGGCGGCGGTGGCCGCGGAGGACTCGTCACGGTGTGTCGGCATGCCGGGAAGCCTACGCGCGCACCTCCGCGCGATGCGCGGCGACGAGGTCCAGCGCACGTGCGAGGAGGTCGTCGCAGGACGCCGGCAGCCAGGCCACGCGCTCGTCGCGCCGGAACCAGGTGTCCTGCTTGCGCACCAGGCGCCGGGTCCCCGCGACCGTCGCGTCGATCGCCTCGCGGCACGTCATGGCGCTGTCGAGGACGGCGAGCGCCTGCTCGTACCCGATCGCGCGGCGCGCGGTCGCGCCCTCGTCGAGCCCCTGCGCGCGCAGGGCGCGGACCTCGTCGAGCAGGCCCTGCTCGACCATCCGGTCCACGCGCACGGCGACCCGCTCACGCAGCTCCTCGCGCTCGCGGCGCAGACCGATCTGCAGCGTCGCGGGGTCCAGGTACTCACGCCGCGGGAGGAAGGCGCGGAAGGAGCCCCCGGTGATCTCGCCGACCTCGAGAGCGCGCACGATGCGCCGCACGTCCTGCGCGCCGATCGCCGCGGCGGCCTCGGGATCGGTGCGCTCGAGCTCGGCGCGCAGGGAGCCGACGCCCTCGCTCTCCGCGCGGCGCTCCAGACGGTCGCGGACGTCGGGATCCGTGGGCGGGAAGCGGATGTCGTCGAGCAGGGCGCGCACGTACAGCCCGGACCCACCGACGACGACGGGCACGTGCCCGCGGGCGCGGATCGCCGCGATCGCCGCGCGGGCCTCGCGCTGGTAGGCGGAGACGCTGGCCTCCTGGGTCACGTCGAGCACGTCCAGCAGATGGTGCGGGACGTGCTCGCGCTCGGCGGCACCGACCTTCGCGGTGCCGATGTCCATCCCGCGGTAGAGCTGCAGCGCGTCCGCGTTGACGATCTCGCCGTCCAGGCTCTCGGCGAGGTCGAGCGCCAGATCGGACTTGCCCGTGGCGGTCGCGCCGACGATCGCCAGGATCGGAGGGTGCGGGGCGGGCGCGGGCATGCTGCGCACTGTACCCGGAGTGCCGTGGACGACCCCGGCGGTGCCCTCGCGCGCGCAAGGGGCTAGTGTGGGGCGCGTCCCGATCGCCCCTACGTCCACGAGGTTCCAGGTGACACAGCAGCAGGCCTCCTCCGCCACCGCGTCGATGGAGGGTCTGGATCCGATCAGCACCGACCGCGTCGAGGCGGCGCTGTCCGGCCACGGCTATGCCTTCGTGGAGGACACCGATCATCCCGAGGTGCTGCGCGCACGGTTCGACGACTACCGCTTCCAGTTCATGCTCACCGGCGAGGCCGGGAGCGTGCTGCAGATCCGCGGCCGCTGGAACCGCTCCGTCTCGCGCGCCCACAAGCCCGAGATGCTCAAGCTCTGCAACGAGTGGAACATGAGCCGCGTCTGGCCGAAGGTGTACGTGCGACGCGAGTCCGAGGGCCTGCTGGGGCTGTACGGCGAGGTCACCTCCGACTTCAGCTCGGGCGCCTCCGATCAGCAGATCGACCGTGCGATCGAGTGCGGGCTGCGTACCGTCATCGCGTTCTTCCACGAGCTCGAGGAGCGACTGGGCGCAGAGGTCGACGAGCTCGACGCCTGAGCCCGCCCCGCCCCGACGACCCGTCGCGAGCGCCCCGGCATCGGGTTCCGACCGCTCTGATGTCCGTGCCGGAACACCGGGCTCGTGCCGATCGCCGAGGCCGTCCAGAAGATCCTCGACGAGAACCATGACGACCTGCAGGAGGTGATCGGCTGATGCAGCCGAAGATCGTAGGACACCGCGGCGCCGCGAGGCTCGCACCCGAGAACACGCTGCGCGCCTTCCGCGCCGGCGTCGACGCGGGCGCGGACCTGCTCGAGTGCGATGTGCACCTGAGCGCCGACGGCCAGCTCGTGATCATGCACGACACCACGATCGACCGCACCGCCGCCGAGGACTCGCCGCTGCGCAGCGGGCCCCTCGCGGAGCTGACCCGCGCCGAGCTCGACACCGTGCTGCTGCCGGACGGCGAGCGCGTCCCCTCCCTCGAGGCCGTGCTCGACATCGCCCAGGGTGCGGGCGTCCCGATCTACGTCGAGGTCAAGGCCGTCGCGGCGGCCGAGCAGACCGCGCAGCTGCTCGTCGACCGTGACCTGGACCAGAGCATCGACGGGGTGGCCCCCGCCTGGATCATCTCCTTCAAGCCCGAGGCGCTGCGCGCCGCCCGCGCCGTGGCGCCGCAGATCCCGCTCTCGGCGGTCACGCACGTCGCCGACGAGGACTTCTGGGCGCTCGCCGCGGAGCTCCGGACCGAGGCGGTCAGCCTGCAGATGTCGAAGCTGCCGGACGCCGACGTCGCCCGCGCCCATCAGGCCGGGCACCTCGTGAACGCCTGGACCATCAACGACGAGGAGCCCCTGCACCGCGCGGTGGACCTCGGCGTCGACACGGTCACGAGCGACGATCCGGCATGGGCCCGCCGCGCCCTGGCAGATCGCGGGGGTGTCGGGGCGCGCTGACCCGTGTGAGCGCGAGCGGCGGAGGCGGCGTCGGCGTTCTCCGGGGCGAGCGCGGAAGTCGTGATGCGACCAGGATGCGGCCCGTCCACGAGGGCTCCGCGAAGGTCACCATGGGGTAACGGAGCGGCTCGAGCGAGGATGCGCGCGGCCCGGAGAGCGTACGGTCGCGCCATGACCCAGACCACATCTGCGTCCCGGAGAGAGTCCGGGACGGCCCCTCCTCTCGTGACGATGCGAGAGGTGCAGAAGCATTTCGGGGACCTCCACGTGCTCCGGGACATCGATCTCGAGGTCGACGCGGGCGAGGTGGTCGTGGTGCTGGGCCCCTCGGGGTCGGGGAAGTCGACGCTGTGCCGCACGATCAACCGCCTGGAGACCGTCGACTCCGGCGACATCACGATCGACGGCAGTCCGCTCCCCACCTCCGGGCCCGGTCTCGCGCGACTGCGGGCGGAGGTCGGCATGGTCTTCCAGTCCTTCAATCTCTTCGCGCACAAGAGCGTGCTGGGCAACGTCACCGTCGCCCCCATCAAGGTCAAGAGGCTGCCGCGCCGCGAGGCCGAGGAGCTCGGCATGAGCCTGCTCGAGAGGGTGGGCGTGGCCGACCAGGCGCAGAAGCTGCCCGCACAGCTCTCGGGCGGTCAGCAGCAGCGGGTCGCGATCGCCCGCTCCCTGGCGATGCAGCCCAAGCTCATGCTGTTCGACGAACCCACGTCGGCCCTCGACCCCGAGATGATCAACGAGGTCATCGAGGTGATGACCGACCTCGCGCGCGAGGGGATGACCATGATCGTGGTCACCCACGAGATGGGCTTCGCACGTCGCACGGCCGACAGGGTCGTGTTCATGGACGCGGGGCGGATCCTCGAGGTCGCCCCGCCCGACCGCTTCTTCACCGCGCCCGAGTCCGAGCGCGCGAAGGATTTCCTGTCCAAGATCCTCCACCACTGACCGCCGCGCAGAGCCGCCCGGCACCCGAGGCACCGAAGGAGCCCGCCATGTCACGCCAGCGTCCCGATCACATCCCCACCGAGCACCGGTCCTCCCCCACCGACCCCGCCGATCGCATCGGTCTCACCGGTCTCTCCCTGCGCCCAGGCGCCCTCAGCCGGCGCGTCTTCCTCACCGGCACGGTCGGCGCCGCCGCGGCGCTCACCCTCGCCGCGTGCGGAGGAGGCGACGACGCCTCCGACGACGTCGCCGATGTCGACTCCTCGAGCTTCGAGGAGGGCTCGACGATGGCGAAGCTCGCCGACGCCGGGAAGATCACCGTCGGCACCAAGTTCGACCAGCCGCTGTTCGGCCAGGCGGGGCCGGATGGCAAGCCCACCGGCTTCGACGTCGAGATCGCGAAGATGATCGCCGCGGCCCTGGGCATCAAGGCCGACAAGATCGAGTGGACCGAGACCGTCTCGGCGAACCGCGAACCGTTCATCCAGAACGGCCAGGTCGACATCGTGGTCGCGACCTACACGATCAACGACGAGCGCAAGAAGGTCGTCGACTTCGCGGGCCCGTACTACACCGCCGGCCAGGCGCTCATGGTGAAGAAGGGCGACGACGCGATCACGGGACCGGACGATCTCAAGGACAAGAACGTCTGCTCGGTCGAGGGCTCGACCCCCGCGCAGAACATCGACGAGAACTACCCCGACGCCAAGCTCGTCACCTTCGACACCTACTCCAAGTGCGTCACCGCCCTGGACAACGGTCAGGCCGACACGGTCACCACCGACAACGTGATCCTGGCCGGCTTCGTCGCCGCGGACAAGGACAAGCTGCAGATGGTCGACGACGGCAAGACCTTTACGAAGGAGCCCTACGGGATCGGTCTGAAGAAGGGCGACGACGATTTCCGCGAGTTCATCAACGACACCCTCCAGAAGGCCTACGACGACGGCAGCTGGGCGGAGGCCTGGAAGTCCACGGCCGGGCAGGTCCTGCCCACCCCGGACCCGCCCAAGATCGACCGCTACTGAGCGCCCGCCGCCGAGCCGCCGCCCATGGGAAGCCTCCTCGCCTCGCGCGCCGCTGTCTGGGACGCGTTCACCACCACCCTCTTCCTCGCCGTCACCGCCGGAGTGCTCGCACTGCTGGTGGGGACGCTGCTCGCCGCCATGCGGGTCTCCCCCTACGCGCCGCTGCGCACCGTGGCGACGGTGTACACCGAGTTCCTGCGCAACACCCCGCTCACGATCGTGTTCTTCTTCTTCGTGTTCGTGACTCCCTCGATGGGGTTCACCTTCGCCTACAAGGTGGCGGCGGTGATCGCGCTGACGTGCTACACCTCGGCGTTCGTCGCGGAGGCGGTGCGCTCCGGCATCAACTCGGTGGCGGTGGGCCAGGCGGAGGCGGCGCGCTCGCTGGGCATGTCGTTCGGCCAGAACCTCGCGATCGTGGTGCTCCCCCAGGCCTTCCGCACGGCGATCCCGCCGCTGATCAGCGTGCTCATCGCCCTCGTGAAGAACACGTCGGTCGCAGGTGCGTTCAGCGTGCTCGAGCTGTTCGCGCTGTCGAAGCGGCTGACGAACGCGCACTCCTCGGACGTCATCGCGATCCTCGTGGGCATCGCGCTGTGCTACCTGATCATCTGCATCCCGCTCGGTCGTCTCGCGGCGGCCCTCGAACGGAAGGCGGCGTTCGCACGATGAGCAGCGGTCCTGTCCTGTACGACGTCCCCGGGCCCGACGAGAAGCGGCGCGAACGCCGCGTGAGCTGGGTGGTCGGCGCGGCCGTGATCATCGTCCTGGCGGTGCTGGGGTGGCGTCTCGCCTCCAACGGCGTGTTCGACGACCGCTGGAGGATCCTCTTCGAGGCGCCCCCGAACTTCGCCGGCTACCAGGTGCAGGACATCTGGTCGGCCGTCTTCCGAGGACTCCTCAACACACTGCTGGCCGCAGTGATCTCCCTGCCGCTCGCGATGATCCTCGCGATCCTCCTGATCTCGCTCCGCTCGGCGCCGTGGCGCGGTCTGCGGTGGCTCGCCTCGGCAGTGATCGAGGTCTTCCGCGCGCTGCCCGTCGTGCTCGTCATGCTGTTCGGGATCCTGGTGCTTCCCGGTGCTTCGCCCCTGGTCGCCGTGGTCTTCGGCCTCGTCGTCTACAACGCGGCGGTCTTCGCGGAGATCCTGCGCGCGGGCATCAGCGCGCTGCCGGCCGGCCAGACCGAGGCCGCGTACTCGCTGGGGATGCGCAGCGGCCTGATCTACCGCACGATCCAGCTGCCGCAGTCGGTGCGCATGATGCTCCCCTCGCTCATCGCCCAGGGCGTCGTCCTCATCAAGGACTCCTCGCTCGGGTACATCGTGGGCTACGCGGAGCTGCTGCGGCAGATCAGCCGGGTCGCCGACGCCCTCACCAATGCCGACTACCTGCTCCCGCTGCTGGCCGTGGGCGCCGCCGTGTTCGTGACGCTCAACGTGCTGCTCTCGCGCCTGGCAGTGTGGGTCCAGCGCCATGGCCGTCTGCAGCGGAGGGGCGCCCGCGTGGCGCGCACGACGACGCTCGTGGAGGAGTGACGCCCCGCCGCAGCTCCCTCCGTCAGCGTCCGGTGGCGGCGAGCAGCTCGCTCGAGACCACCCGCCGGATGAGCGCACCGTCATAGCCGCGGCGGCGCAGGTATCCCTCGAGACGGCGGGCCATACGGGCCCGCTGGGCCCGGTCCTCCATGTCGGTGCGGCGGCTCTCCGGTGCGATCCGGCCGCGCACGAGCTCGCGGCACCGCTCCTCCTCCTCGAGCTCCGCATGCTGCGGCGTGCCAGCCTGCGCCACCAGTGCCGCGTCGATGTCGGCGTCCGCGACGCCCTTCGCCTCGAGCTCGCGCCGCAGGGCCTCGTCCGCGAGGCCGCGGAGCTCCCGGCGCTGGGCCACCCAGTCGCGGGCGAAGGCCGCGTCGTCGATGAGGCCCGCGCGGGCGATCCGCTGCATGACCTCGTGGGCCACATCGGCCGGGACCTCGCGCTCGCGCAGTCGCGCGGACATCTCCCCGACGCTGCGGCGTCTCGTGGCGAGAAGGCGCATGAGGTAACGGCACTGGGAGACGATCTGCTTCTCGCGCTCGCGCTCGGCCTCCGTGGGCTCGGCGGGTGCGCGGGAGAGGATCTCGTCGGTGCGCGCGGCGAGATCGCGATGCACGGGCGCGCGGCGCGGGGCTGAGGAGTGCGTCGGTGTCATGGCTCAGGAGTCCTGGGGACGAGAGCGCGCGGCGGCATGGGGTGCATGCCGCCGC
>NZ_JBHTSV010000022.1:0-55703 GCF_042794925.1 Brachybacterium sp. NPDC056505 | reverse complement strand
CGGCATATATGCCGTGGCTCCTCACCAGAGGCCCGTCCGCGACACGATCGCCGCGTCGTCCCGCCATCGGCGCCACCTCCCGAGCGTCGTGCAGCACCCACGAGCCATGTCGACCCGACGGAAGGTCCCGCAGGTCAGCCCGGCAGGTCCGTCACTCCCACTCGATCGTCCCCGGCGGCTTGCTGGTGACGTCGAGGGTGACGCGGTTGATCTCCGCGACCTCATTGGTGATGCGGGTGGAGATCCGGCCCAGCACCTCGTAGGGCAGCTTGGCCCAATCCGCGGTCATGGCGTCGTCGCTGGTCACGGGGCGCAGCACGATCGGGTGGCCGTAGGTGCGGCCGTCGCCCTGGACTCCCACGGAGCGAACGTCGGCCAGCAGCACCACGGGGCACTGCCAGATCTCGCGGTCGAGCCCGGCCGCGGTCATCTCCTCGCGGGCGATGGCATCGGCCCGGCGCAGCACGTCCAGGCGGTCCTTGGTCACCTCGCCGATGATGCGGATGCCCAGGCCGGGCCCGGGGAAGGGCTGACGCCAGACGATCCCGTCGGGCAGACCCAGCTCGGAGCCGACGGCCCGCACCTCGTCCTTGAACAGGGCGCGCAGGGGCTCGACGAGCTCGAAGGAGAGATCCTCGGGCAGGCCGCCCACGTTGTGGTGGCTCTTGATGTTCGCCGCGCCCTCGCCCCCGCCGGACTCGACGACGTCGGGGTAGAGCGTGCCCTGCACCAGGAACGCCTTCGCCTCGGCGTGGCCCGCCGCGTCGATGACGCCGCGCTCGCGCAGGATGTCCGCCTGGGCGCGCTCGAAGGTGCGGATGAACTCGCGGCCGATGATCTTGCGCTTCTTCTCGGGGTCGGTGACCCCGGCGAGCGCGGAGAGGAACTGCTCCTCGGCGTCGACCACGATGAGCTTCGCGCCGCCGGTGGACTCGCCGAAGGCCTTCTCGATCTGCTCGGACTCGTTCAGGCGCATGAGCCCGTGGTCCACGTACACGCAGGTGAGGCGATCCCCGATGGCCTTCTGGACGAGGGCCGCGGCGACCGCGGAGTCCACGCCGCCCGAGAGCGCGCAGATCGCGGTGCCCTCGCCGATCTGGGCGCGGATCCGCTCGACCTGCTCCTCGATGACGCTGCCGGTGGTCCACTCGGGGGTGATCCCGGCGCCGCGGTAGAGGAAGTTCTCGAGGACCTCCTGGCCGCGGTCGGAGTGGCCGACCTCGGGGTGCCACTGCACGCCGTAGAGGTGCTTCTCGGGGTGCTCGAAGGCGGCGACCGGCGAGGCCGAGGACGTCGCGACGACGCGGAAGCCGGTGGGCGCGGCGGTGACGGAGTCGCCGTGGCTCATCCACACGTTCTGCTCGGTGTCCTGCTCGCGCAGCAGCTCGCTCGCGGAGTCCACGGCCTCCAGGCGGGTCGCGCCGTACTCGCGCACGCCCGTCGGGGCGACGGTCCCGTCGAGAGCGGCGGCCATGGACTGGAACCCGTAGCACAGGCCGAGCACGGGCACGCCCGCCTCGAGCAGCGCGGGGTCCAGGCCCGGGGCTCCCTCCGCGTAGACCGAGGAGGGCCCGCCGGAGAGGATGATCGCGCGGGGCTCCTTGGCGAGGATGTCCGCGGTCGAGGCGGTGTGCGGGACGATCTCGGAGTAGACCTGGGCCTCGCGGACGCGGCGCGCGATCAGCTGCGCGTACTGGGCGCCGAAGTCGACGACGAGGACGGGTCGGGCGTCGGTATCTGTCACCGGATCAGTCTACTTTCCGTCGGCGGGGCTCTGCCCCGGGGTGTCCGTGCCATCGGGTGCGGTGCCAGCAGGGCCGGCCGAACCGGCCGCGCCGGCGCCGTCCTGGCCGTCGGTGTCCTGGAGCGTGGGCCGGCGCCGCAGGTCCTCCTCCATCGAGGAGTGCAGGAAGCGCTCCCCGAAGAAGGAGAGCACGGGGATGACGCCGAAGAACATGATGAGCACCATGCGCGGCAGCTTCCAGCGCATCTTGTTCCACATGTCGAAGCCGAGGATCACGTAGATCATGTAGATCACGCCGTGGATCGGCGACCAGCGGCTGCTGATCGTGGACCAGAGATCCGAGGTGGAGTCCCACCACGGGTCGCCGCCGTAGACGACGTAGCGCATGATCATGATCCCCACGAGGATCAGCAGGGCGATGCCCTCCGCGATCGCGGCCCAGCGGAAGCGGGCGAAGGATGCGCGGGCGGTCACCTCATCGAGCGGGCGCGGAGTCGGCACCTGTCTCTCCCTCGGTTGTCGGGTCGGCCTGCGAGGGACCGACGGTCTGGTCGGCCGGGGTGCGGCCGACGGGGCTGGCGGGCTCTCCGGGAGGGCTCTGCTGCTCCCCCGCGAGCCGGGACTGCATCTGCTCGCGCTTCTCGGCGAGCTCGTCGAGATGAGCGGTGCGCACGGAGCGCCACCACAGGTAGAGGAAGAAGCCGCCGAACAGCACCCACTGCAGGGCGTAGCCGAGGTTCTGCCAGTTCAGTCCGGAGGAGAACTGGGACTCGGCCTTGGGCAGGCCGTTCAGTCCGTCCTGCGAGGAGCCGACGGCGACGTACCCGGCGTACATCGGCGAGCCCCACTCGTTGATGAGCAGCGGGGTCGCGATCTCCTGGGCGACACCGTCCTCGAGCCCGTTGGTCGCGGCCTCGCTCGCCTCGAGCCGACCGTTCACGCTCACCTCGCCCGTGGGCGGCGCGGGGGCGAGCGAGGGGTCGACCTCGCCGTCGTCGCCGGTCACCTGCTTCTCGGGGATCCAGCCGCGCGCGACGGGCAGCAAGGCGTCGTCCGAGCCGGCCGTGCCGTCGGCCCCCGACCCCGTCTTCACGTGCAGGGCGGTCACCACGATCACGGCGTCCTCGCCGTCGATGCGGCGGCCGGGGACGAGCACCTGCTGGTCGGGGTCGTAGGTGCCGCTCGCGTCGACGATGCCGCCGGCGATCTCGTTGGTGACGGCCTTGCCGGGCTCGAGCACGTCGGCGATCTGGCCCAGCGTGCGGTCCTCGCCGGTCTGCTGGGTGAGTGCGCGGTGCGCCCGGTCCCACTGCCAGGTGGCCAGCAGGCCGCAGACGAGCGTCGCCACCACCATGAGGGCGAGCAGCCCCAGGAACCGGGGACGGAGGGCGACGCGGAGCACGCGACCATGGTAGGCGGCGCCCCCGTGCGCGAGCCGGGAGCGCGGGCCCGGACGTGACGCGCGTCCCCAGGATCGCCGGTCCCTGGGATCCGAGGGAAGGTGCACCTATCCTGGTCGGGTGTCGCACAGCGTGTATGTCGCCAGTCCGGAGGGCATGACCGGGAAGTCGAGCGTCGCGCTCGGTCTCCTCGAGGCCCTCGCCGCCCGCTCCGATCGAGTCGGGGTGTTCCGACCCGTCTTCAAGGCCGAGAGCGCAGGGCCGGAGGGGCCCCGGGCCGACGGCTCGAGGCCGGCGGACACCCGCGAGCATCGGGACTACTCGGTCGACCTGCTGACGTCCCATCCGGCCGTCGACCAGAGCTACGAGGAGGCGCTCGGCGTCGACTCGCGCCGGGCCCTCGCGGATCCGGACGCCGCGCAGGAGGAGATCCTCGCGAAGTACCACGAGCTCGCCCAGCGCTATTCGGCGCTCGTCGTTCTCGGCTCCGACTACGACGACATGGCGAACCCCACCGAGCTCGCCTTCAACGCCGAGGTCGCCGCGAACCTCTCGGCCCCCGTCGTCATCGTGGTCTCGGGACTGGACCGCACGCCCGATCAGGTCGCGGCGCTCGCGCAGGTCAGCGTGCAGGAGTTCGCCTCCCACCACGCGATGCCGATCGCTCTCGTCGCGAACCGCAGCGACCCCGAGCAGCTCGAGGCGACCCGCGAGGCCGTCGCCGCGCGACTGCCCGCGGGCGTGGTCGTCGCCGCGATCCCGGAGAACCCGGTGATCATGGCGCCCACCGTGCAGGCGCTCAAGGATGCGGTCGGCGGCACCCTGGTCCAGGGCAACCCCGAGTGGCTGGGACGCGTGGCCCTGGGCAACCTGGTCGCGGCGATGAGCCTTCCCAACGTGCTGCGGCGTCTCACGGAGAACTGCACGGTGATCGCCCCCGGCGACCGCTACGACCTGCTGCCGGGGCTGTTCCTCGCCCAGCAGTCGGGCACCTTCCCGGCCCTCAGCTCGATCGTGCTGACCGGCGGCTACGAGATCCCGAGCGAGGTCACCCGCCTCATCGAGGGCGTGCAGCAGGATCTTCCGATCATCGCCACCGAGGACTCGACCTACGAGGCCGCGGTCGCGATCGCCGGCACCCATGGCCGCCTCACCGCCGACAGCCCGCAGAAGCTCGACGCGGCGCGCCGCGCGGTCGCCGAGCACCTGCCCATGGAGGAGCTGCTGGAGACCCTGGACGTGACCCGCAGCGACGTGGTCACCCCGATGATGTTCGAGTTCGAGCTGCTCGCGCGCGCACGCGGCGAGAAGAAGACGATCGTGCTGCCCGAGGGCGACGAGCCGCGGATCCTCGCGGCGGCCGCGGCCATCCTGGCCCGCGGCGTCGCGGACCTTGTCCTGCTGGGCGAGGAGACCACGATCCGCTCGCGCGCCGCGCAGCTGGGCCACGACATCTCCGAGGCCACCGTGATCTCCCCGCACGATCCGGAGCTCGTGGAGCAATTCGCCGCCGAGTACGCGCGTCTGCGCGCGAAGAAGGGCGTGACCCTCGAGCAGGCCCGGGAGAAGGTCCAGGACGTCTCCTACTTCGGCACCATGATGGTGCAGCTCGGCACGGCGGACGGCATGGTCTCCGGCGCCGTCCACTCCACGGCCCACACGATCCGCCCGAGCTTCGAGATCATCAAGACCAAGCCGGGCGCGAAGATCGTCTCCTCGGTGTTCCTCATGGCGCTTCAGGACCGCGTGCTCGTCTACGGCGACTGCGCGGTGAACCCCGACCCCACGGCCGAGCAGCTCGCGGACATCGCCGTGCAGTCCGCGGAGACCGCCCGCCAGTTCGGCGTCGACCCCCGCGTCGCGATGCTCTCCTACTCCACGGGCAGCTCGGGCACCGGCGCCGACGTCGACAAGGTCCGCGAGGCGACCGCCGCGGTCCGCTCTCAGCACCCGGACCTGGACGTGGAGGGGCCCATCCAGTACGACGCGGCCGTGGACGCCTCCGTCGCGAAGACGAAGCTGCCGGAGTCGGCCGTCGCCGGCCGGGCGACCGTGTTCGTCTTCCCCGACCTGAACACGGGCAACAACACCTACAAGGCGGTGCAGCGCTCGGCGGGCGCGATCGCCATCGGCCCCGTCCTGCAGGGCCTGAACAAGCCGGTCAACGACCTCTCCCGCGGAGCGCTCGTGGACGACATCATCAACACGGTCGTGATCACCGCGATCCAGGCGCAGGCCGCGGACCAGGCCGGCACGACCCCCACTCAGGAGGACGCATGAGCACCCCCAGCACCCCCGACGCTCCCGGTTCCTCCGATGCCGCCGAGCTCGGCCCGGACGCCCCGTCCGCGGGCACCTCGACCGTGCTCGTGGTGAACTCGGGCTCCTCGTCCCTGAAGTTCCAGCTGCTCGACCCGCTCGCGGGCGAGGTCTTCGCCTCGGGCATCATCGAGCGCATCGGCCTGGACCAGGGCATGGGCCGCGTCACCGCGGGCGAGGCGTACGGCGCGCATCAGGGCGAGGTCCCGGACCACGTGGTGGCCATGCAGATCGTCATGGAGCTGTTCGACCAGGTGGGGCTGGCCCTCGAGGATGCGCACGTGGTCGCCGTCGGGCACCGCGTCGTCCAGGGCGGGGCGCGCTTCTCCGCGCCCACGCCGATCGACTCCTGGGTGCGCGACCAGATCGCCGACCTCAGCTCGCTCGCGCCGCTGCACAACCCGCCGGCCGTCGACGGCATCGACGCGGCGCGGCGCATGCTCCCGGACATCCCGCACGTGGCCGTGTTCGACACCGCCTTCTTCGCGGACCTGCCCGCGGCCTCCCGCACCTACGCGCTGAACAAGGGCGTCGCGGACGAGTACCGGATCCGCCGCTACGGCGCCCACGGCACGAGCCACCAGTACGTCTCGAAGAAGGTCACCGAGCTGCTGACCTCCGAGGGGAAGGACGCCTCGGGTCTCCGCCAGGTCGTGCTGCACCTGGGCAACGGCGCCTCCGCCTCCGCGGTCGCCGACGGCGCGCCTGTCGACACCTCGATGGGCCTCACCCCGCTCGAGGGCCTGGTCATGGGCACCCGCACGGGCGACATCGACCCGGCCGTCTTCGTGCACCTGCACCGCAGCGCGGGCATGAGCGTCGAGGACATCGACACCCTGCTCAACAAGCGCTCGGGCATGCAGGGCCTGTGCGGCATGAGCGACTTCCGCGACATCACCCAGGCGATCCGCAACGGCGACGAGACCGCGGAGCTCGCCATGCAGGTCTACGTGCACCGTCTGCGCAAGTACCTGGGCTCCTACGCCTTCGCGCTCGGCGGGCTGGACGTCATCGCGTTCACCGCCGGCATCGGCGAGAACGTGCCCGAGGTCCGCGAGCGCACCCTCGCCGGTCTCGAGAGCTTCGGCATCGTCCTGGACCGCGAGCGGAACGCCGAGCGAGCACCCGGCATCCGCACGATCTCGACCGACGACTCCCCCGTGCGCGTCCTCATCGTCCCCACCGACGAGGAGCTCGAGATCGCCCAGCAGACCCTCGCCGTCGCGCGCGCCTGACGCGTCGCGCGCCCGATCCTCCTCCCCCTCTCCTCACCTCCTGAAAGGGTCACCATGACCGTCCCGCCCCCTGCCTACGGCCCCTCGAGCCCGTACCCCTCCGAGCCCGCCTACCAGGCGCCCCCGAAGAAGCGCGGGCTGAAGCGCATCATCTTCGGCGCGCTCGGCATCGTCGCGAACCTCATCGGGCTGGTCGTGATGCCGTTCGTCGCCCTCGCCATCGTGGCAGTCGTCGTCGTGACGAACGCGGATGCCACCTCGCTCGGGTCCGAGAGCGGGAGCGTCAAGGCGTCCGGCATGTCCATGTACTACGTGTACGTCCCCACCGAGGAAGCCGACGGGGCCACGTGCTCCGTGTCCGGCGGCGACACCTCCATGGACAGCACCTCGGGCGAAGGGATGACGGCCACCGTCGACGGCGCCTCATACACCGCCGTGGGCACGTTCAACGTCTCGGGAGACCAGACCGTGCAGGTCTCCTGCGAGGGCGCGAGCGACGTGGCCGTCGCGGACGTCGGGATGACGGGTGTCCTGATCGCCGCGGGCGTCGGCTTCGGCATCCCGATCCTGCTCGGCATCATCGCGCTGATCCTGCTCATCTGGGGCATCGTCGCGCGCGTGCGCTCCTCCCGGCAGATCCGCGAGCACATGCAGCAGCACCAGCAGTTCCAGGGCTACCCGCAGTACTGATCCCCGTGGAGAGCCCGTTCCGTCGGCCGGCAGGATCAGCCTGTCGGCCGACGGGGATCAGCGCGGGTCGAGCGCCGCGAACAGGGCGCCGGCGAGCCGGTAGCCCTCGCGCGCCTCGGCGAGGAACTCCTCCTGCACGGCGGGATCGGTGATGTCGTCCAGGCGCGCGCGGTAGGCGTCCTTCACGCGCTTGGGGGCGTCGATCTCCGAGAAGTCCCACATGGTCAGCTGCTCGCGCGGGACGGCGTAGTGCCGAGCGACGAGCGCGCCGATGGCCTGTCCGCCCGAGAGGTCGCCGAGGTAGCGCAGGTAATGGTGCGCGAGCAGCGCGGGCACGGAGGCGCTGCGGATCCGGTCGGCATAGGCGGCGGTCGCAGGCAGCGGCGCGGTGAGTGAGACGCCGTCGACCACGGGGGCGGCGCCGAAGCGCGCAGCGAGGTCTGCGCGGATCGCCTCGGCACGGGCGAGGCGCGGATCGTGGAACGACGCGGCGAGCGCGGAGCGCGCTGCGGCCGTCTCGATCGCCTCCTCGAGCGCGACATAGAGCGGGAGGTACTGGCCCAGGAGGCGCCAGTAGTCGAGCTCCCCCAGCTCACCGCCCATGAGCGCGGTGATGAAGCCCTTGCTCTCGGCGTCCGAGTGCTCGGCGCGCGTGGCGTCGCGCAGACGCTGGGCGAAGGGCGCGGCGGGGGTGTCCAGAGCGGTCATCGTCGTCTCCCGGGGGCGCATGCCACTTCGTTCTGACGTGGCGTCAGGACAAGTGGACCACGAGCGACGACCGGATGCAAGGGCACCCTTACCCGCTGGACAGGTTCGACGGGGTGCCAGGTGCCATAGCGCCGCAGCCGGGGACGACGCGTTCGCCGACGTCCGGCACCTCGGGACCGGGATCAGCGGGTGGTGACGACCTCGATGCGCTGGAACTCCTTGAGTTCCGTGTAGCCGGTGGTCGCCATGGCGTGACGCAGGGCGCCTACGAGGTTCGTGGTGCCCTCGGCGCTCAGGCCCGGGCCGAAGAGGATCTGGTCCAGCGGGGCGACGGTGCTGACCTCCACGCGGTGACCGCGCGGCAGCGTCGGGTGGTGCGCCTCGCTCCCCCAGTGGTAGCCGCGGCCGGGGGCCTCCTCGGCGCGCGCGAGGGCCGCGCCGACCATCAGGCCGTCGGCCCCGCAGGCGATCGCCTTGACGAGGTCGCCGCTGCGGCCCAGGCCGCCGTCGGCGATGACGTGCACGTAGCGGCCGCCGGACTCGTCCATGTAGTCGCGGCGCGCGGCGGCCACATCGGCCACGGCGGTCGCGAGAGGCACCTGGATGCCGAGGGTCTCGCGGGTGGTGTGGGAGGCGCCTCCGCCGAAGCCGACGAGCACGCCCGCGGCGCCCGTGCGCATGAGGTGCAGGGCCGCGGTGTAGGTCGCGCAGCCGCCCACGATCACGGGGACGTCCAGCTCGTAGATGAAGCGCTTGAGGTTCAGCGGCTCGCGCCCCGAGGAGACGTGCTCCGCAGAGACGGTCGTGCCGCGGATGAAGAAGAGGTCCACGCCCGCGTCGACGACGGTGCGCCAGTGCTCCTGCGTGCGCTGCGGCGAGAGGGAGCCTGCGGCAGTGACCCCGGCCTCGCGCAGCTGGCGGATGCGCTCGGTGATCAGCTCGGGCTTGATCGGCTCCTCGTAGGCCTCGCGGAGGACGTCGACGACCTCCTCCTCGCTCGCCGAGGTGATGCGGTCCAGCTGGGGAGTCGGGTCCTCGTAGCGGGTCCACAGGCCCTCGAGGTCGAGCACGCCCAGACCACCGGCGCGACCCAGGGCGATCGCGACCTCCGGGGAGACCACCGAGTCCATGGGGGCCGAGAAGATCGGGATGTCGAAGTGGTAGGCGTCCACCTGCCAGGCGGTGGAGACGTCCTCGGGGTCGCGGGTGCGCCTGGAGGGCACCACCGCGACGTCGTCGAAGCTGTATCCGCGGCGTCCCCGCTTGTTCCGGCCGATCTCGATCTCGCTCATCACCATGACAGTCTACCGGGGCTCCTCACAGCGGCCAGCTCAGCGGCACGTCGGGCGTCTTGCCCTTCTTCTGCAGGAACTCGTTGAAGTTCTTCGCCCAGTCCAGGTGCCAGGCGATCTGCTGCTGGTGCAGCTCGGCGAGGGTCGTCCCGCCCAGCTGCGGGAAGGCGGCGACCTGGGCGCGCAGCACGTCGAGCGTGCCGGAGACGTCCACATCGGCCGTGTGCAGCCTGCCGTCGGTGACCACGCCGTAGTGCTCCATGAGGGCGCTCAGGGTGCGCTTGCCCTTGCGGAAGCGGTCCACGCCGCGGTCGATGACCAGCGGGTCGAGCATCGGGGCGACGTCGTGCCCGAGTCGCTCGGCGAGGGTGGGCAGCCCCAGACGACGCAGCTCGTTCTCGAGGATCTGGAGGTCGAAGCTGCCGTTGAAGGCGATGAGCGGGACCTCCTTCGCGAGCGCCTCGGCCAGCATGCTCGCGACCTCCTCGAGCGCAGGCGCGGGCTGCATGCCGTGCTCGCGCGCGTGCTCGGTGGAGATGCCGTGCACCTTCCGGGCGGGCTCGGGGATCTCGACTCCCGGGTCGATCAGCCAGGTCGCGATGGTCTCGTTCTCGCGCCCCGGACCGGCGGAGTGGACGAGTGCCGCGGTGACGATGCGGTCCTGCGCGACGTCGGTCCCGGTGGTCTCGGTGTCGAAGCCCAGCAGCGGGGCCTGCGTCCAGGGGATGCTCATGGCGACCACCCTATGCGCGCTCCCCGACGTCCGAGACCGCGCCGGCGGGGCTGTGGACGACAGGTATGTGGGGAGGACGGGTGTGGGGAGGACGGGCGCGAGGCGTAGGGTCGGTCCGCATGAACGCTCCTGCGCCCTACCTGCACTTCCCCGGCACCGCCCGCGAGGCCCTGGAGTTCTACCAGGGGGTCTTCGGCGGCGAGCTCAGCGCGCACACGGCCGCCGAGATGGGCCGCGAGGACCTGCCGGGCGACGCCATCGCCCACGCGCAGCTGCGCGGCCCGGTCGCGCTGTACGCCTCGGACTCCGCGGGCGACGCCCCGCTGCGGCTCGAGGGCCTCATGCTCGCCCTGCTGGGCGCCGCTGACCCCACGACCCTGCGCACGTGGTTCGCGCATCTCGCGGCCGACGGCGAGGTCGTCGAGGATCTGCAGCGGCGACCGTGGGGAGCGTCCGACGGGCAGGTCCGGGACCGCTTCGGCGTGCTCTGGCTGATCGGCTACGAGCACAGCGGCGAGACGGACCCCGCCTCCCGCGCCGAGTAGTCGATCGGCGACCGACTGGTCGGTCGGCCGGCCGGGCTCAGTGCGCCGAGTAGTTCGGCGCCTCCATGATCGCGGCCATGTCGTGGGGGTGGGACTCCTTGAGACCGGCCGGGGTGATGCGCACGAACTGGCCGCGCTCCTTGAGCTCGCCCACGGTGTTCGCGCCCACGTAGAACATGGACTGGTGCAGGCCGCCCGCGAGCTGGTGCAGCACGGTGCCGAGCTTGCCGCGGTAGGAGACGCGCCCCTCGATGCCCTCGGGGACGATCTTGTCGTCGCTCTCGACGTCGGCCTGGAAGTAGCGGTCCTTCGAGAAGGACTTCTTGCCGCGCGAGGCCATCGCGCCGAGCGAGCCCATGCCCCGGTAGGACTTGAACTGCTTGCCGCCCACCAGCACGATCTCGCCCGGGGACTCCTCGGTGCCGGCCAGCAGCGAGCCCAGCATGACGGTGTCCGCGCCCGCGACGAGCGCCTTGGCGATGTCGCCCGAGTACTGCAGGCCGCCGTCGCCGATCAGCGGGACGCCCGCGGGCTTCGTGGCCTTGGAGGCCTCGTGGATCGCGGTGACCTGGGGGACGCCGACGCCCGCAACCACGCGCGTGGTGCAGATGGAGCCGGGGCCGATGCCGACCTTGACCGCGTCGGCCCCCGCGTCGACGAGCGCCTGCGCGCCCGGGCGGGTGGCGACGTTGCCGCCGATGACCTGGACGCCGGCGAAGGCGGGGTCGCTCTTGATGCGACGGATCATCTCGAGAGCGAGGCGCGCGTGGCCGTTCGCGGTGTCGACGACGAGCACGTCGACCCCGGCCTCGGTGAGGGCGCCCGCACGCTCGAGGGAGTCGCCGAAGAAGCCGACGCCGGCGCCGACCAGCAGTCGACCCTGGGCGTCCTTCGAGGCGTCGGGGAACTGCTCGGACTTCACGAAGTCCTTGACGGTGATGAGGCCGGTCAGGCGGCCCTCGGCGTCGACGAGCGGGAGGCGCTCGCGCTTGTTGCGGCGCAGCCGGGCGGTCGCCTCCTCCTGGGAGACGTCGCTGGGCGCGGTGAACAGCTCAGTGGTCATCACGTCGCGCACGCGGGTGCCCGCCCAGTCGGCGACGGGGATGAAGCGCAGGTCGCGGTTGGTGCAGATGCCCAGCAGGCGCTCGTCGGCGTCGACCACGGGGAGGCCGGAGACGCGGTACTGGCCGCAGATCTCGTCGAACTGCTCGAGCGTCGCGTCGGGGCCGATGGTGACCGGGTTGGAGATGCGGCCGGTCTGGGTGCGCTTGACGAGGTCGACCTGGTGGGCCTGGTCCTCGATCGAGAGGTTGCGGTGGAGGATGCCGATGCCGCCGTGGCGGGCCATCGCGATCGCCATCCGCGACTCGGTGACGGTGTCCATGGCGGCGCTCGCGAGAGGCACGCGCAGGGTGATCTCGCGGGTGAGCCGACTCGAGGTGTCCACCTCGGAGGGGATCACATCCGTCTCGCCCGGCAGCAGCAGGACGTCGTCATAGGTCAGGCCGACAAAACCGAAGGGGTCCGCACTCGTCATGCACCGATGCTACTCGGGGTTCCGGGGGCACCGGCAGGGCGCTGGGACGTGGGACGGGCCACGCCCTGCGCCCTGCCGATGCGGTGCGGCGCGCGCCGTGCGCTCAGGCCGCCGCGGCGGCGACGGCGAGCGCGGTGCTCGTCTCCTCCTGCTCGGTGAGCATGGCGAAGAGGTGCCGCCGCTTCTGCCGGAGGGTTCCCAGTGCCGCGAGCAGGACGCCGCCCAGCATCCAGGCGAGCAGCACGAGCACCGGCACCGTGAGGGAGGCGTCGTCGAAGTAGAGGGCGTCGCGCACGCCGGAGATCCCCTGTGCGGAGAAGATCCATGTGTGCATGCCCCGGTAGAAGCCGCCGATCATGTCGAGGGGCGCGGCGACCCCGGAGCTCGACATGCCGAGCAGGGGGATCAGCAGGATCGCGATCGGCATCGCCCCGGGCCCCATGCTCAGCATGAGCCCGCTGGTCACGGCGCAGGCCGTGAGGCTCAGCAGGAAGAGCATCACCCAGGGCATGATCGCGACGCCGCTGAAAATCCCGAAGACCGCCCAGCCGTAGACGATCATCCCGGTGGCGAACACCGCGGGCATCACGATCCCCAGCGCCAGGCGGACCTTCGACCCCGTGGGCATGAGGCTCAGGATGATGCCCGTCATGAAGCCCCCCAGGATGGTCCCGAGGGAGAGGTACAGGGCTGCCGTGCCCGACGGGTCGTGGTCCTCGAGCGGGACGACGTCGCGCTCCGTCGGCTTCTGGTCCTGCTGCTGGGCGACCTTGTCGAAGAAGCTCGTGACGGCCCCGGTGACCTGTCGTCCGTTCGCGCCGGCGTAGTAGACGACGCCCTTCTCCGGGTCGTAGGCCCCGCGCAGGTCGTGCTCGGCGATCTGCGTCTTCGCCGCGTCGACCGAGGCCACGCGCGTGACGTCGAAGGAGTTCCCCGAGGAGTCCTGGAGGTTCGTGACGAGGTCGTCGGTCTCGGAGGCGGAGCCGATCACCGCGACCTCCATGTGCCGCGGCGAGCTGTGGGTGGTCATGCCGGTCATGACCACCGGCATCACGAAGAGCATGAACAGCGGGAGGAGCATGCCGACCGTGAGCATGCGCCGTGTCGTGAGCTTCCGATCGACCGGCGGCCCGGGCTTCTTGGTCGGGTCGCTCATCGCGCCGATGGCCGAGGCGGCCGGCGCGGAGGAGAGCCGTTCCAGCAGGGTGCCGCGCGGGGGCGTGCTGTCCTGGGCGCGGTCGCCCATCGGTGCCTCGTTCCTGGGCTCCCCGTTCTCGGGGGCCTCGTGGGTGCCTGTCTCGTTCATGCCAGTCCCTCCTCGGGGGCGCGATGGCGGGGCGCCTGGGGCGCGTGCTCGGTCGGGTCCTCCGCCTCGTCGTACGCGGTGAACATGCCGCCCTCCGGGTGCGCGCGCAGGTGCTCGCGCTCCTCGGTGACGACGCTCGTGGCCGGATCGGCCGACGGCGAGCGCAGGGTGCCCAGCCAGACCAGGCCCGCGCCCACGAGCAGCCAGGTGACCAGGAGCAGCACCCAGGTGCCGATGCCGTGGGCGTCGAAGTAGAGGACCCGCCGAAGCAGCTCGCCACCCGCGCCCGAGGGAAGCAGGCGATGCAGGACGCGGAAGAACCCGGGGAGCATGTCGGGTGTGGCGGCGACTCCCGAGGCGGGCACCCCGAGGATCACGAAGAGGCTGATCCCGACGAGCGTCGACGCCTGACCGAGCAGACCCGCGAATCCCAGTTGGACGACGGAGGCGGTGAGGAACAGGGAGCCGCCGATGAGCGCGGCGCCGACGAGGTGGTGGTCGTAGACGCCGTAGAAGCCGAAGCAGACTCCCGCGGTGAGCACACCGGCGACCACGGACATGAGCACCTGCACGGCGAGCTTCACGGGCAGGCGGACGCCGCGGGCGAGGCTCGTGAGCATGGTGGCGGTGACGTAGCCGGCCACGAGGCACGCGGTGAGCATGTACATGAAGCCGGTGCCGGTGGAGTCGGCGGCGGTGGTCCCGCGCAGGTCCTTGACGTGGAGGGTCTGGTCGGTCTTCTGGGCGACCTCCTCGAAGATGCTCTGCGCCGCGCTCGTGGCCTGGGCGCCGCCGGCGGAGGCGACGTAGAGGCTGCCGTTCGAGGGGTCGTAGGCGGCGCGGGCCTCGAGGTCGGTGACGGCGGTCTTCGCCGCGGCACTGTCGGCCACGGTGGTGACGTCGACGGCGTCCCCTCCCTCGGCCTGCAGCTGCTGGGCGATCTGCGGAGCGTCCTTCGTGCTCTCGACGACCGCGAGCTGCATGTGGTCGGGAGCGGGCTCGAGCATCGCCGAGAGGTACGAGCCGGGGTAGGCGAAGGCCATGAAGACCGGGAAGAGCATCGCCATGAGGATCATGGGCAGCGGGGCGCGTCGAGCGGCGCCCGCGAGTGATGGCATGGACATGAGGGCGATTTTTTACAGTCGTCACTCTGCTTGACAACTGTAAGTGAATGTCGTCACGCGCTGGTAGCCTGGGGCGATGGACAGCAGCGAGGGGCCCGCACCCACGGGCCGGGGCGAGGCGGGCCGCGCCGTCGAGGATGCGCGCGTGCTGCGCTCGCGGACCGCGGTGAAGGACGCCTTCGAGGCGCTCTCGCGCGAGCAGGGCCTCGAGACGATCTCGATCTCCCAGCTGTGCAAGGCCGCGGGGATCTCGCGGCCCACCTTCTACCAGCACTTCGCGGACATCGACGACGTCTACGCGTCCGTGGTGCGCGATCGCCTCGAGGCGGGCGAGCGGAGATTCATGCAGGAGGCCCCGGACGAGGACCCGCTCGAGCACATCCTCGAGCGCCTGAGGCAGGGCGAGATCGAGGCGTCGCCCGCGCTCGATGCGCGCGAGGCGCTCCCCCGCGCACGCTCGGTCGTCTTCGACTGGCTGTGCGAGCGCGTGACCCGCAGCGTGATCGGCGCCGAGCCCGTCGACCTCGATCCCTCCCAGCGCCGCCGGATCGAGTTCGCCGTCGGCGGGCTGATGGCCGTGCTCGGCACGCGCTATCTCCGCGCCGACGGGGCCATGGAGTCCCCTGAGGAGGCGGCCGTCGTGCGCGAGGCCATGGGCGCGGTGCTGAGCCCGCTGCGGCCCTGAGCACGCCCCGCCCGGATCACGTCTCCCGGCGATCGCTCCCCGGACCGCGCTCGGCCTCGGTCGCGGCGGCGCGCGTGAGGTCGCCGGGCCGGGCGGGCTCCTTGCCGCCGAGGACCCGCCGGCGGCGGTCGAACTCGGCGAGGAAGGCCGCGGGATCGTCCTCGTACGCCTGTTCCCAGGGCATGCCGATCCTGGCGGCGGATTCCCGGTCACGCTCGATGCAGTGGGCTCGGCGGTGCGCGGCGACGAGCACCGCGCGGGGCGGCTGCACGGGCAGACCGGCGCTCTCCTGCAGTGCGCGGAAGCCGTCGAAGGAGGCCCCGTCCCAGCCGGACTCGGGGACCACCCACTCCTCGCCGTCGGCGAAGGCGATCACGCCGATCCCGCCACGGACGGCGTCGGCCTCGATGCGCACCACGTCCGCGCCCGCCCGCACCCCTGCCGTGCGCAGCCCGCGGACCCGGCGCAGCGTCCCGCTCTCGGCATCGAGGAGGACGGTGCGGTGCACGATGATCAGCGGCACGAGCGCCCACAGGGCGACGAGCGCCCACACCGCGAGCACACCCACGAGGTACTGCACGATGCCGGGCGCGAGCAGCCGCACCAGCAGGTCGTCCTCCCCCGCCCGCAGTCGCCCGAACCTCCACGCCTGGATGCCGGCGGCGGGGAACGCGCCCAGCAGCAGTGCGAGCAGCGGCAGACCGATGAGCGCCCCGGGCAGGTATCGGGCGCCCAGGGTCGGGCCGACGACGAGCAGCCCGCGGCGCGTGCAGCGGGGCCGGGGCTCGGCGGCGGGGCCGGGGGTCGCGCTCATGGAAGCTCCTGCTCGCTGCCGAACGCGCGGTCCCGGCCCGTCACGGGGTCCGTGAAGGCGAGCTCCTGGGAGAGCAGGGCGAGGGGCGCGGTCGCGGGGACGGCGTGCGGGTAGAGGTCGTCGCCTGCCATCGGGGCGCCGCGATGGGCGAGCTGGGCGCGCAGCTGGTGGGTGCGGCCGGTGCGCGGGTGCAGACGCAGCACGAGGCTCTCGCCTCGCGCCCCGGCGCCGCCCACCGCGGGGCTCACCTCGGCGCCCGCCGCCCGGAGCACCTTCCCCTCGGTGAGGGCGTTCGGCTCTCCGGGGACGACGCGCGTCTGCAGCTGTCCGTGGGTCTTCTCGAGCCGGTCGCGCATCGTGAAGCGCTCGCCCGCACCCCGCGGGATCTGCACGGTTCCGCTCGCCTCGACCCGCGCGAGGTAGGTCTTGCGCACCTCCCCGCGGGCGAAGAGCCCCTGGTAAGCGGCGCGCTCGGCCGGGACGATGCCGAAGGCGAGCACGCCCGCGGTGCGGCGGTCCAGGCGGTGCAGCGGGGCGAGGGTCTCGATGCCCGTCGCGCGGCGCAGACGGATCAGGGCGCTCGCGAGCACATGGGCCCCGCGCGGCATCGTCGCCATGTCGTGCGGCTTGTCGACGACGAGCAGATGGTCGTCGTGCAGCAGGACCCGCGGGTCCGGGCCGTCGATCTCCTCGTCCCGCAGTTCGCGGTGGAACCAGAGCTCGTCGCCGGGCCCGACGGGATCGGACGCCGACCACGCCCGGCCGTCGGCCCTCACCACGTCGCCCGCGTCGAAGCGGGAGGCGAGCGCCGTGGCCGCGGGATCGAGCAGCGCGGGGAAGCGGGCCGCCAGGGCGTCGAGGGCGTGCGGCGCATCGGCCCCGTCCGCCGGCCCGACCTTCCAGCGCACGGGATCCAGCCCGTCCCGCTGGGGCAGGGGCGGCGCTGCGCGGCGCGCCCGGCGCCGGGCGGCGCGGCCCATCACAGGCCCCAGATCGCGAAGGTCACCGCGTTGTGGGCGATGTAGAAGAGCACGAGCATCGCGAGCAGGAGGTTCGGGTGGGCCTCGGCGAGGGAGATCCAGTCGCGGTGGGTGCGGCGCAGCTCCTCGACGCCGATGGACTCGATCTGCTCGATGGGCACTCCGGCGCCGCGGGCGCGGCGCAGCGTCTCGAGCTGGGCGCGGGGGCCGAACACGCGGCCGGAGACGACGGCGAGGCGCGTGCCGTCGGGCCGCAGCAGCTCGAGGGCGTCGAACATGGATCCGGAGTCGAGCAACTCGGCGGCACGGCCGGGGCGCCTGATGTCGCGGATCGCGACCACGCTGCCCACCTCGTCCCAGTCCGCGGTGCGGGTGCGGCGGCACAGGCCGCGCAGGCGGAAGCCGTGCTCGTCGACCTGCAGCCAGATGGTGAGGGTGCGCAGGGCCCACCCGATGGTCACCAGCAGCACGATCACCCAGATCAGCAGCGGGAGGGTGAAGACGGCGTCGTGGCCGAGGCGCGCGTCGTGCCACAGGTGCTGGCCCAGGAAGCTCGTGAGCACGAGGAACTCGAGCACGCCGGCGCAGAGCGCTGCGGTGATGAGGGTGCCGACGACGCCGCTCGCGGCGGGCCCGTAGACGCGCTCGGGCATCGCCTCGGGGGCGTCCGAGCTGATGGGGTCCACGGCGCTCCCTTCGTTCCTGCTCCGTGCCTGCGGCGTGCATGATGCGTGCGTGGCGACGGCATGCTGGGGTGCTCTGCCGACGCGCCGACGGGTTCTGATTCTAGGGTCCCGCTCCCCCGTCCCTGGGAGCACTCCGCATCGCGTCGCGCACCGCCCGGGGACGGCTCCTCCCGGACCGGTGATCGCCCGGCCCCGGACAGCGCGGCGCCCCGCCGGAGGGACTCCGACGGGGCGCCGCGCTCGAGGGGCGGGAGGGGACTCAGTCGTCCTCGTCCTCGTCCTTCTTCTCGACCACGAGGGTCTCGGTGGTCAGCACCAGCGCGGCGATGGAGGCCGCGTTGCGCAGGGCGCTGCGGGTGACCTTCACCGGGTCGATGATGCCGGCCTTCACGAGGTCGACGTACTCGCCGGTCGCGGCGTCGAGGCCGTGGCCGACCTCGGCGTCCTTGACCTTCTCGACGACGACGTAGCCCTCAAGGCCCGCGTTCTCGGCGATCCAACGCAGCGGCTCGACGAGCGCCTTGGCGACGGCGCGTGCGCCGACGGCCTCGTCGCCCGCCAGGCCCAGCTGCTCGGAGAGGACGGAGGACGCCTGCACGAGCGCGCTGCCGCCGCCCGCCACGATGCCCTCCTCGATGGCCGCACGAGTCGCGGAGACCGCGTCCTCGATGCGCATCTTCTTCTCCTTGAGCTCGACCTCCGTGTGGGCGCCCACCTTGATGACGGACACGCCGCCGGCGAGCTTCGCGAGGCGCTCCTGGAGCTTCTCGCGGTCCCAGTCGGAGTCGGTGGCCTCGATCTCGGAGCGGATCTGCGCGACCCGGTCCGCGACCGCCTGGTCGTCACCGGCACCGCCCACGATGGTGGTGGTGTCCTTGGTGACGACGACACGGCCGGCGTGGCCCAGCACCTCGGTGCCCACGGACTTGAGGTCCAGGCCGAGATCGGGGGTGACGACCTGGGCGCCGGTGAGCACCGCGATGTCCTGGAGCATGGCCTTGCGGCGGTCGCCGAAGGCCGGGGCCTTCACGGCCGCGCCCTTGAAGGCGCCGCGCAGCTTGTTCACGACGAGCGTGGACAGGGCCTCGCCGTCGACGTCCTCCGAGATGATGAACAGCGGCTTGCCGGACTCGACGACCTTCTCGAGCAGCGGGAGGATGTCGGCCACGGCCGAGATCTTCCCCTGGTTGAGCAGGACGTAGGCGTCCTCGAGGACGACCTCCTGGCGGTCCGCGTCGGTCACGAAGTGCGGGGAGATGTAGCCCTTGTCGAACTGCATGCCCTCGGTGAAGTCCAGCTCCATCGCCGTGGTGGAGGACTCCTCCACGGTGATGACGCCGTCCTTGCCGACCTTGTCGAAGGCCTCGGCGAGCAGCTCGCCGATCTCGCGGTCCTGGCTCGAGATGGCGGCGACGTCGGCGATCTGGTCCTTGCCCTCGATCTCGATGGCGACCTCGCCGAGCTGCGCGGAGACGGCCTCGACCGCGGACTCCATGCCGCGCTTGAGCGCGGAGGGAGCGGCGCCGGAGGCGACGTTGCGCAGGCCCTCGTGCACGAGCGCCTGGGCGAGCACGGTCGCGGTGGTGGTGCCGTCACCGGCGACGTCGTTCGTCTTGGTGGACACCTCCTTCGCGAGCTGCGCGCCGAGGTTCTCGTAGGGATCCTCGAGCTCGACCTCGCGGGCGATGGTCACACCATCGTTCGTGATGGTGGGCGCGCCCCACTTCTTGTCGAGGACGACGTTGCGGCCCTTGGGGCCGAGCGTCACCTTGACGGTGTCGGCGAGCTTGTCGACCCCGCGCTCGAGGGCGCGGCGCGCTTCCTCGTCGTAGATGATCTCCTTGGCCATGGATCAGGCCTCGACGATCGCGAGGATGTCGCGGGAGCCCAGGATCAGGTACTCCTCGCCGGAGTACTTCAGCTCGGTGCCGCCGTACTTCGAGTAGACGACCTTGTCGCCGACCTTGACGTCCAGCGGGATGCGCTGGCCCTTGTCGTCGAAACGGCCCTCGCCGACGGCGACGACGGTGCCCTCCTGGGGCTTCTCCTGGGCGGTGTCCGGGATGACGAGACCGGACGCGGTGGTCTGCTCAGCCTCGGTGGGCTGGACGACGACGCGATCCTCGAGGGGCTTGATGGAGACCGACATGCGGCTCACTCCTTCGTGTTCTAAGACTCGACGTGAGTTCTGGACGGGTTCCCGGTCCTGGTCGTCGTCGCGGTGCCGACCCGGGGGAACCCGGTCGCGGCGGCCATCTGGCACTCTCGGCCGATGACTGCCAACGACGCCACTCTAGAACCCGCTCTGGCACTCGCGCAACACGAGTGCTAACCCTCGGGACGGCTGTTCGCCGTGGGCCGAGAGCGAGGTCGGCCGGGGGCGGCGGCGGGCCGGCACGGAGCGGGCTCAGCGCCCGGCGGCGCCGAGGATCTGCGCGACGACGTCGGGCCCGAACTCGTAGACGGGCCGCTCGGGATCCTCGCGGGTGTCGCCGCCGCTGGCCCACTCGGCGCTCGTGGCGCGTACGCCCGGGGCTCCGGGGGCGTCGATCTCCACGAGCTGCGCGCCCGAGCGCGCCCCGGCCCGCTCGACGCCGCCGGCGGCGAGAGGGTCGACGACGTTGGTGATACCGGGGCCGACGAGCACGGGGATGCCGGCGATGCTCCCCGTCATCGGGTGGTGGTAGTGGCCGGACAGGATCGCGCGCACGTCGCTCCCCGCGAGGGCGTCGGCGAGCGCGTCGAGGCCGTCGAGGTCCAGGCCCCGCAGCAGTGGCGTCGCGCCGACGAGCGGCGGGTGGTGGATCGCGAGGACCGTCGGCCCGTCCGCCTCTCCCTCGGCGGAGACTCCCCCGGCGGGCGCACCACTGGCGGCCGGTGCGGCGAGGACCTCCCGCAGCCACTCCAGCTGCTCGGGGTCGAGGTGCCCGTAGCCGGCGCCCGGGACGCTCGAGTCCAGGATGATCACGCGCCCGCCGCGGGGCAGCGCGTGAACCCGGTCCTGCCAGGGACCCCCGTGGTCTCCGGGGCCCGCGACCTCGGCGTATGCGGCGGGCACGTCGTGGTTGCCCATCGTCACCACGAGCGGCGCACTGAGCGATGCGGCAAAGGGGTCGAGGAGCTCGTGCAGCAGGCGGTAGCTCGCGACGCTGCCGTCGTCCGAGGCGTCGCCCGTGTGGACCACGACGTCCACATCCTCGATCCCGCGCACGCGCGCGAGGACCGCCCGCAGGGCGGCGGCGGTGTCGATGCGGTCGTAGTGGCGGGAGGCGGGGTCCCCGTAGAGGTGGGTGTCCGTCAGCTGCAGGATGCGCATGGCGCCAGCCTACGAGGGGAGGCCGACGGAGCGGGCCCGTCGTGGCTCACCCGTGGCGCCCGAGCACCCCGAGGGCGAGGTACATGAGTCCGGCGAGGGCGAGGCCCGCGCTCACCCAGGTGATCGAGCGCGCGGCCCGTGGCGATCAGCGCGCGCATGTACTCCGCTCTCCTCTGTTGGGGACACCTTCGTACGCCCCGGCGCCGCACACGACGCAGGGCCGCCCCGCACGGTTGCGGGACGGCCCTGGGCGAGGAGCGCGATCAGCCCTTGAGCTTGTCGGAATCCTTCACGTAGCCGACGAGGGTCCAATCGATGTCGGCGAAGCCCTTGGCACCGAAGTTCGCCAGGTCGTCGTTCTGGACGTAGAAGTCGTACGACTGCCACAGCGGGAGCGTGCCGGCCAGCTCCCACAGTCCTGCATCGGCCTGGTTGATGAGGTCGAGGCGCTTGGCGTGGTCGGTCTCGACGGCGGCCTGATCGATGACCTTGTCGGTCGCGTCGTTACCGATCTTTCCGAAGTTCTGACCGCCCTTGGTCTTCCAGATCGAGTCGCCGCTGGAGAGGAACGGGTTGCCGATCCAGCCGAACAGCGTGATGTCGAACTCCTGGGCGCCGATGTACTTCGAGAAGAGATCTGTCGGCGGGACCTTCTGCACCTTCATGTTGATACCCACAGCCTTGAGCTGCTCCTGAACCACGGGCACCACGGCTTCATTGGTCTTCGAGCCGTCGTTGTAGACGTACGTCAGCTCGAGCTGCTTGCCGTCCTTCATGGCCTTCTCGCCCTCGAGCTTGTAGCCCGCTTCCTCGAGCAGCTTCTTGGCCGCGTCGGGATCGTACTTGCCGTAATCCCCCGAGTTGTCCTTGTACCCCTCCTGGTTCGTCATGAGGAGGCGGTTGTTGAGCTGCTCGGGGTTCTTCGGGTACGGCATCGTGGAGTTCACCGAGAGGAAGACCTCCTCGCGATCGATGGCCCGGAAGAAGGCCTGGCGCACCTTCTGGTCCGACAGCGGGCGGCCCTTCGATCCGTTCAGGGTCAGGTGGGTCCAGTCCGGTCCGGCGGACTTCCGCAGGGTCGCGCCGTTGCCGATCATCGGCTTCACGACGGAGTACTGGGCAGGGACCGTGGTGTTGAGCGCGTCGAGCTGACCGTTCTGGAAGGAGGTCGCCGAGGCGGAGGGGTCTTCGATGGTCGTGAAGAGGACCTGGTCGAGGAGCGGCTTGTCTCCCCACCAGTTGTCATCCGGCTCCAACAGGACCGTCTTGTTCGCCGCATCGATCTTGCCCACCTTGAAGGGACCGGCGGTGACCTTCGGCTCCTTGAGCCATCCCTCGTTGTACGCCTTCGCGGACTCCGCGAGGGAATCCGGCATGACGGAGATCAGACCCATCCAGTCCGCGTACTTCTCCTTGAAGGTGATCTTGGCGATCAGCTCGCTGTCACCCTGCTCGACCTTGTCGATGAGCGTGTACCCCTCGGTCGACGCGACCTGGTACTCCTCGTCCTTGCCGCTCTGGATCGTGATCACATTCTCGATCGACTTGAAGTCGATCGGGGTGCCGTCCGACCACTTCATGTCGGGGTTCAGCTCCACCTCCACGACCTGCGGGTCCTCAGAAGTGAGCTCGATGCGCTTGGTGTACTGCGGATTCGCGGCGACCTCACCCTTGGCATCGGCCTTGATGAGGGAGGGGTACACGAGCGCCATCATCTCCGAGGTGTTCGCCTCCGCTCCGTCGACGTGGAAGGAGTTCCAGTTCGCGGGGAACGCGTTGTTGGACAGACGCAGCGCGCCGCCCTCGCCCAGCTCGCTGCGATCCTTCGGGTTCATGTCATTGGAGTCAGCCGCAATGGCCTCGCCATCGCCGCTCCCACCGGACCCTCCGCCCTGGCCGTTGTCCTGGCTGCAGCCCACGAGGGCCACACCCGTCACGGACAGCGCTGTCGCGCCGAGCATGGAACGCCGCGTGAATCGCATATGTCTCTCCTTCATGCGCGCACCCCGATCCTTTCGGGGCGGCTTCTCGAATCCCCCTCGGCGCCCGTTCCGACCTCCGATGGCCAACGTGACGTGGTGCACAAGGTGTGACCAGCATACGAACGGTAGGTCACAACGTCGTCCATCTGAGCAGGGTGTTATCCATTCGCAACGTTCTACACGCGGGGCACCATCCAGGCGCGGATGGTCCTCACGAGGTCGACAGGCTCCCGGTCCCGACGCCGCCGTGGCCCTGCCCCTGGAACGCCTGGGCATCGATCACGTTCCGACTGCGCGTGCGCGCGACTCGGGGATCCGGGATCGGCACGGCGGCCAGCAGCTCCTTGGTGTAGTCGTGCTGCGGATCGTCGAAGACGCGCTCCGTCGGCCCGGACTCGACGATCTGCCCCTTGCTCATCACGGAGATGCGGTCGGAGATGTGGCGGACCACCGAGAGATCGTGCGAGACGAAGAGGTAGGACACGCCCAGGCGGGTCTTGAGGTCTGCGAGCAGCGCGAGCACGCCCGCCTGCACCGTCACGTCCAGGGCCGACGTCGGCTCGTCGAGGATGATGAGCTTCGGATCGCAGGCGAGGGCGCGGGCCACGCCCACGCGCTGCCGCTGGCCGCCGGAGAACTCCGTGGGAAAGCGCGAGGCGTGCTCAGGCTTCAGCTCGACGGTCTTGAGCAGCCAGTCCACCCGCTCGTTCATCTTCTTCGTGCTGTACCCCTGCACCCGCATGGGCTCCTTGAGGATGTCGCCGATGGGCATGCGGGGATCCAACGAGGCCATCGGATCCTGGAAGACCAGGGTGACCTCGGAGCGCAGCTTCGCCCGCTCCTTTCGGCTGAGCGAACCCGTGGGCCGTCCGTCGATGCGGATCTCGCCCTGCTGCGGGGTGCGCAGCTGCATGATCTCCATGAGAGTGGTGGTCTTGCCGCAGCCCGACTCCCCCACCAGGGCCATGCATTCGCCCTCGCGGATGTCGAAGGAGATGCCGTCGACCGCGCGCTGCTCGCCCACCTTGCGGCGCACCACGGCGCCCTTGGTGATCGGGTAGATGCGGTGGAGGTCCTCGACCTCGAGCACGACGGGTCGGGCCTCCCGCGGACGGGAGTCCTCCGAGGTGGCGACCTCCGCGACCTTCCGCATCGCCGCTCCGGCCACGCTCCCGCCCTGGGCGCCCTGATCGATCCGCGGGACGGCCGAGAGGAGGTTCCGCGTGTACTCCTCGCGCGGCTCGTAGAAGATCTGTTCGACATCTCCGGTCTCGACCATCTGCGCGTCCTTCATCACGAGCACGCGATCCGCGAAGCCCGCGACCACGCCCATGTCATGCGTGATGAGGATGGTGGCCGCGCCCAGCATCTCCTGCGCGGACTTCAGCAGCTCCATCACCTGGGCCTGGATGGTGACGTCCAAGGCGGTGGTGGGCTCGTCGGCGATGATCAGCTCGGGCTCGTTGGCGATCGCCATCGCGATCATGACCCTCTGGCGCATGCCGCCCGAGAACTCGTGCGGATACTGCTGTGACCGGCGCTGGGGCTCCGGGATTCCCACAGACTCCAACAGCTCGATCGCGCGATCGGCCGCCTTCTGCTTGCTGACGTCCGGGTGATGGATGCGCACCACTTCGGAGATCTGGTCGCCCACGGTGAAGACGGGGGTCAGCGCCGAGAGCGGGTCCTGGAAGACCATCGAGATGGTGTCACCGCGCAGCTGGGAGAGCTCGCGATCGTTCATCATGAAGATCTTCTTGCCCATCAGCTCGATGTCGCCGGTGATCTGGGCGGAGCCGGGAAGCAGGCCCATGACGGCCAGCGAGCTCACGGACTTGCCGGACCCGGACTCCCCGACGATGGCCAGGGCCTCGCCGGGGCGGACCTCGTAGCTGAGGTTCTGCACGGCCTGGACATGGCCCGCCTCGGTCTCGAAGCCGACGCTGAGGTCCGTGACGGTCAGGATGGGATCGCTCATTGCTGCTGTTCCTCTCAGACCCGGCTCGAGCCGCTGGTCGGGTCGAGGGCGTCGCGCAGCGCTTCGCCCATCAGATTGACGGAGATGACGAGGGCTGCCAGCACCATGGCCGGCGGAATCCAGGTCCAGGGGGCGGCGATGTTGTATGCCTGCAGCACTGTGCCCAGCGAGACGTTGGGGTACTGGATGCCGAAGCCGATGAACGACAGGCCGGTCTCCCCGAGGATCGCGGCGCTCACGCCCAGCGTGGTGTCGATGATGATCCAGCTGGCGATGTTCGGGATGATGTGCCGCACGATCGTCGTCACCGGGTTCACGCCCATGAAGCGCGAGGCCTCCACATACTCGGTGCGCACCAGTTGCTGCGTCATCGCCCGCAGCACACGGGCGGTCAGCATCCACGAGAAGACCGCGAGCAGCGGGATCAGCCACAGCCAGCTCGCCTGCTGGAGCACCGGGCTGAACAGCATCAGCAGCAGCAGTGACGGGATCACCAGGAACAGGTTGATGAGGTTCACCAGCGCGCCGTCGACGAAGGCGCCCCAGCGGCCCTTGTAGCTCACATACCCGGCGACGGTGCCCACGATCAGGGCGAGCACCGTGGTCAGGAGCGCGGTGCCCGCACCGATGACGAGCGAGATCCGCAGGCCCACCATGGTGCGCGCGAAGATGTCGTAGCCGTTCTCGTCGACACCGAACCAGTGGTATTGCGAAGGGCCCGTGAGCGCATTGCGGAGGTCCCGCTCGAAGGGTTCGTACTGGTAGGCCATCGGGGCGAAGATCGCGCCGAGGATCAGCAGAAGCACCACCACCATGCCGATCAGAGCACCGGGGTTGCGCAGGAACCGCCGGCGCAGCAGCTCGCCGCGGCCGATGGATTCGAGCGACCGCGCATCACCCTCGGGCGGCTCGGCCTCGCTGGGCGGCATCCCCTCGAGCACCGAGTTCGCCCGGTGGTCGGTCTCGACCTGCAGAGCGGCGGCGTCGTCCGTGCCGCGCATGTCCGAAGGATTCGTCATCGTGCGATCACCTGATCCTCGGGTCGAGAATGCCCTGCAGGAAGTCCGCGAACGTCGCGGAGAGCAGAGTCAGAATGCCGGTGTAGAGCACGACGCCGGCCGTGCCGTTGATATCCGCGATGCCCACGGCCGAGACCGCATAGCGCCCCACGCCCTGCCAGTTGAACATCAGCTCCACGAAGAGAGAGCCCGTGAAGGCGCTGCCCACCGCGAAGGCGAAGTACTGGCCCATGGGGATCAGCGCCATCCGCAGTCCGTGGCGGTTCATCGCCTTGCCGCGCGTCAGGCCCTTGGCGCGGGCCGTGCGCAGGTAATCGCTGCCCAGCACATCGAGCGTGGTCACCTTCATGTACCGCGAATAGCTCGCGGCGGCGAAGATCGCGAGCACGATCGTGGGCATCACGATCGCCTTGGATTCATAGAGGAACGCGTCCCAGCCGTGCAGCAGCGGGTTGACCGGATTGATCGCCGGAAGCCCGAAGCCCGTGCGGTTCTGGATCGCCTGGTTGATCTGCTGGACCACCAGGATGACGACAGGCGTCGGGAGGGAGACGATCACGAAGGACAGCAGCGTCGCTCCGCGGTCGCCGAGCGAGTGGCGACGCACTGCAGTGAGCATCCCGACGGCGACGCCCAAGACGGTGCCGATCACGGTCCCGAGCACCACGAGTCGAAGGCTGATCGGGATCCTCTGCTTGAGAACCTCGAGCACGGGACTCAGATCCTTGTTGGTGCCCGTGGTGACGCCCAGATCGCCGCGCACGAGGCCGCCCAGCCAATTGGCGTACCGCTGGAAGACGGGGACGTCCGGGTTGATGTTGCGGACGTTGAGGTATGCGTCGGCAGTGGCCTCGGGGATGGGTTTCGTCGCGATCGGCGGGTACAGCACCTCTTCGGGGTGCATGAGCGACGCCGCCAGCAGGTAGGCGAAGCTCGTCGCCAGGAACACGAGGATCACGTACGTGAGCACCCGTATCGAGATGAACCTAACCACGGATGCTCCTCGGGACGTGCGTCGTCATCTGCCAGCAATTCCTTTCACTGCCCATGGGGCCGGCCGTCGCGCAGCACGGGCTCCGTGCTCGAGAAGGGGCACGGCACCTGTGCCGTGCGGGTCACCGACCCCCACTCGGGCGACCGCTGCTCAGCGCCTCAGCGGCGCTCGGCCCCACCATAGTGGCGTGGATCGGTGATCCCGTGCACAGTACGGGTCCGGTGTACCCGAATCGTTATGCTCCTGTCATGACAGCGGTCCATGTGCTCGTGCTCGTGGCCGGCGTCGTCGCCGCGATCGTCCTCTCCGACCTGCTGGGACACCGAGGCATCGGGGCCTGGCCCGTCGGCCTCCTCGCCCTCGTGCTCGTCCCGGTCGCCGGATACTTCTACAGCCCGTGGATCGCGGCGCTCTCCCTGGGTCTCGCCTTCGGTGCAGGAATCATGCTGCTGGGAACGCGCATCCGCAGCCTGATGCGCGAGCGGCGCATCGTCCGGGACGCCCGCGAAGCCCGGAAATCCGCGACGGAGTCGATGCTTCGCCGCAACGACGGGGCCCCCTGATCCACAATGGATCCCATGCGCCAGATCACCCTTCCCGCGTTCGGCGATCCCGACGTGCTCCGCCTCGAGGACGCCCCCGCCCCGCAGCCCGCCCCCGGCGAGGTCCTCGTCCGCGTCGCCTTCGCTGGGCTCAATCCCCTCGACTACAAGCTGCGCGACGGCTCCTCCGGCCGCGCCTCCGCGCTCACCCTGCCCGCCGTGCTGGGCCGCGAGATGGTGGGCGAGGTCCTCGGGGCCGGCGAGGGCGTGGACCTGGACGCCCTGGGCATGCCCGTCGAGACCCGCGTGTTCGGCGTCCGCGACCTCGGCGACATGCGCGGCACCTATGCCGAGCAGGTCGCGATCCCCGCCGCCGACCTCTCCCCCGTCCCCGACGGCGTCCCCGCGGCCCAGCTGCCCGTCTTCGCGGGCCTCGCGCTCGCGGGCTCCACCGCGCTCACCGCCCTCGAGGACGACGCCGAGCTCGCGCCCGGCATGACGCTGCTCGTCCACGGCGGCAGCGGCGGCGTCGGCCAGATGCTCGTCCCGCTCGCCCTGCGCGCCGGAGCCCCGACGGTCTGGGCGACGGGCCGCTCCGCGAACGCGCAGCGCCTGCGGGACCTCGGCGCGCGGCCCATCGCCTACGACACCGAGGACTGGGAGCAGGCGATCGACACTGCGACGGAGGGCCGCGGCGTCGACCGCATCATCGACGCCCACTACTTCGACACGTTCGTGCCGAGCCTCGATCATCTCGCGCCCGGCGGCAGGATCGTCGCCCTGCCGAGCCTCGCCGACGTCGCCCCGGCCCGCGAGCGCGGCATCGATGCGCGCGTCACGAAGATGGCCCCGAGCCCCCAGCGCCTGGCCGCGCTCGCCGATGCCGTCGCGGACGGCACCCTGGACGTCGAGGTCAGCACCGTCCTCGCCCCCGCGCAGATCGCCGAGGGGCACCGCATGCTCGAGGACGGCCACACGCGCGGCAAGATCGTCCTGGACCTCAGGAAGACCGCGTGACCGAGGGCCCCGGGACCCAGGGGCTCGAGCAGGTTCTCGAGCCCTCCGGCTGGAAGCTTCTGCAGTCCCTGCCGCCCTACGACGAGCGCGAGGCGCTCCGTCTCGGCGCGCGCCTGCGCGAGGCCGGGCACGCCCCGGAGCTCGTCGCCGCGGTGCTCACCCAGGCGAAGCTGCGCGCGAAGGGCCGCGACAAGTTCGGCGAGTTCGCGGATCGCATGCTCTTCACGGCCGACGGTCTCGAGCAGGCCACGCGCCTGCCGATCGCCGCGCTGCACGCACGGCGTTTCCGCGACGCCGGCATCTCCTCGCTCGCGGACCTCGGCTGCGGGATCGGCGGGGACGCGATGGCCGCCGCGGCCCTGGACCTCGAGGTGCTCGCCGTCGACCGCGACCCGACCACCGTCGCCGTGGCCACCGTGAACCTCATGCCCTTCGAGGGCGCCCGCGCCGAGCTCGGCCAGGCGCAGGACCACGACCCCGCCCGCACCGAGGGCATCTGGCTGGACCCCGCCCGCCGTCGGCCGGCGGCGGGCCGCGCCTCCGGGAGCGTGCGCCTGCGCGACCCCGAGGAGTACTCGCCCCCGCTCTCGACCGTGGTGGACCTCGCCCGCCGCCTCGGGCAGGCCGGAACCGGCCGCGGCGGGGCCCACGAGAACGGCGCTCTCGGAGCGAAGCTCGGCCCGGGCATCGACCACGACGCCCTGCCCGCGGACACCGAGACCCAGTGGCTGTCCTGGCACGGCCAGGTCCTCGAGGCGACCTGCTGGTTCGGCCCGCTCGCGTCCGAGGGCACCCAGCGCAGCGCGCTCGTCATCGACCGCGGGGGCGCGCGCCGCCTCGCGCCCCGCGGCACCCCCGAGGCCGACCCGCACACCGGTGACCTGGGCGCGCACCTGTACGAGCCCGACGGCGCCGTCATCCGCGCGGGCCTGCTGGGAGAGGTCGCCCGCGATCTCGACGCCCGCACCCTCGACCCCACGATCGCCTATCTCACGAGCGACCAGCGGATCTCGACGCCCTTCGCCTCCGGCTACAGCGTGCGCGACGTGATGCCCTTCTCCCTCAAGCGCCTCTCCTCCTATCTGCGCGAGCACCGGCTGGGGATCCTCGAGATCAAGAAGCGCGGCACCGCCGTCGAGCCCGACGAGCTGCGCAGGAAGCTGCGCCCGCGCCGCTTCGGCGAGGAGCGCGCCACGCTCGTCCTCACCCGGATCGCCGGCGAGCAGCACGTCATCGTCGCCTCCCCGCACCCCAGGCCGCCGGGAGACTGATCCGCATGCACCCACTCCCGCCCCGCAGCGCCGCGGCCGCGACCTCCCTGATCGCCCTCGTGGCGCTCGTGTGCGTCGTGCTCGGGGCGGGCCGGGTGCTGGGGCCCGTGCTCGAGGGCAGGGGCTGGTTCTTCGACATCGACGTGGACCGCGAGGCCGAGACCGCGCCCCCGCCCACGCAGGCCTCGCAGACACCGCCGGCGCCCCCGGACCCCGGTTCCGGGCATCTCGCCGCGACCGTCCTCCTGGTGCTCGCCATCCTCGCCGGCATCGCCGTGCTCGTGCTCGTGATCTGGGTGCTGAGACGGGCCCGGATGCTGCGCAGCGCCCGTCGGCCCGAGGCGGAGGCGGGTGACGCGGAGGCCGAGCTCCTCGAGGTCGAGGACGCCCACCGCGCCCTGGCCCGCGCCCGGGAGTCCCTCGAGTACGCGGCCACTCCGCGCGACGCGATCATCGACGCCTGGCTCGCCCTCGAGCGCGGGATCGCCGAGGCCGGGATCGTCCGTCGGCCCGAGCAGACCACCACCGAGTACGTGGTCACCGTGCTGCGGGACATCGATCTCCCGGACTCGGACCTGCGGATCCTCGCCGGCCTCTACGGGCGCGCCCTGTTCGACGACCGCGCGGCCGACGCCGAGGCGTTCGACGAGGGCACCCGGTCCAGTGCCCGCCGCGCGCTCGAGCGCCTCGCGGACCGGCTGCAGGAGGTGACCGCCCGATGAGCCGCGTCCTGCGCTCCCTGCTGGTGCGCCTCGCCCTCGCCGTGTGCGCGACCGCCGTGCTCATGGGCGTGCTCGGGATCTTCGGGCACTTCCTGCACCCGTGGCTGCCGCTCGCGGTGACCCTCGTGATAGCCCTCGTCTCCTGGCTGATCTCCCCCGAGCTCGCGGTCGCCGACGCCCTCGAGACCCCTCTGCTGGACGACGACCCGGAGGCTGTCAGCCCCTACGCCGCCGACGTCACCGTGCGCCGGCTCGAGGAGATGATGCACGGCGCCGGGCCACGTCGGCGCATGACCGGGCGCTCGCTCGGGCGCATGCTCGCGCTGGCCGCCGCCGAGCGCGACCACCGCGACCGCGCCGATCACACCGGGCAGGCACCGCCGCTGCCCGAGGACCTGCGCCGTTTCCTGCGGGCCTGCGAGGAGCCCGGCACCGGCTCCGTCCCGGCCGTCACCCGCCCCGCCCTGCAGCGCTGGCTGCGCGCACTCTCACCCCAGGAGGACCGTTGACACAGGCCGATCAGACACTCCCCGTGGATCCTCGCGAGGCCTCCGCGATCGCCGCACGCGTGCTCGACGCGGTCGAGACCGCCGTGGTCGGCAAGCGCGAGGTGCTCGAGTCCGTGCTCGCCGGCGTCCTCGCCGGCGGGCACGTGCTGCTCGAGGACCTGCCGGGCCTCGGCAAGACCCTCGCCGCCCGCTCCCTCGCCCGGGCGCTCGGCCTGCCGTTCACGCGCGCCCAGTTCACCCCGGACCTGCTGCCGGCGGACCTCACCGGCGCCGAGGTGTTCGACCAGCGCACTGGCGATTTCGTGTTCCGGCCCGGCCCCGTGTTCACGGGCCTGCTGCTGGCCGACGAGATCAACCGCACCCCGCCGAAGACCCAGTCCGCCCTCCTCGAGGCCATGCAGGAGAGGCAGGTGACCGTCGAGGGCACGACCCGTCCGCTGCCCCGCCCCTTCCACGTGCTCGCCACCGCCAACCCCGTCGAGCACGAGGGCACCTACCCGCTGCCCGAGGCCCAGCTGGACCGGTTCCTGCTGCGGCTGTCCTTCGGCTACCCGAGCGCCGACGAGGAGTGGGACGTGCTCGCCCGCCGCCTCGAGCGCCGCACCGAGGACCAGAGCGTCCCGCGCGTCATCGACGCCGAGCAGCTGCTCGCCGTGCAGGCCGCCGTCGAGTCCGTGCACGTGAGCGACGACGTCGGCCGCTACGCCGTCGCGCTGGTCGGCGCCACCCGCCGCCACGCCCATGCGCTCGTCGGCTCCTCGCCCCGCGGCACCCTCGCCCTCGTGATCTGCGCCCGGGCGCTCGCGGTCATCCGCGGCCGCGCCTTCGTGCTCCCCGAGGACGTCAAGGACCTCGCCCACGCCGCCCTCGACCACCGCGTGATCGTGCGGCCCGAGCTCTGGCTGCAGTCGGTGACCGCGGCCTCGATCGTCGACGCCGTGCTCGCCGAGACGCCCGTCCCCGCCGCGCACCGGGACCAGGACGGCCAGCAGGAGCCCCAGCGGGCATGACCTCCGCTCCCCCGCCCTCCGCCGCCACGCCCGCGCTGCTGCGCGCGGTCGTGGTGGGCACGCTGCCCGCGGTGCTCGCCGTGATGGCGGGCCGGCCCGAGCTGCTCGTGCTGGGCCTCCCGCTGCTGGCCTGGGCGGTGCTCGCGGTCGTGCGGCGCCTCGCGCGCGGCGGGGCCGAGGGCGCGGACCTCGCGTCGGTGCGCGTGCGCAGCACCGAGCGCTCGATCGCCGAGGGCGGGACCGTGCGGATCGTCGTGGATGCCCCGGGCGCCCCGGAAGCCTCGAAGTCGGGGTCGAGCGGATCCCTGCTCGGCGTCACCGTGCCGCTGCCGGCGCACGCCTCCCTCACCCCGCCGCTCGGCTCGCGGGCCGACGCCGGCAGCGTCCCGCTCACCGTCACCGCCCGCCGCTGGGGCCGGTACGAGATCGGCCCGGTCCACGTCGTGCTCGCCGATCCCCTGGGCGCCCACCGCACCCAGTGCCGGCTCGACCCCGTGCTGCTGCAGGTCTCGCCCGACTCCTCGCTGCTCGAGGCGCCGCCGAACCTGCCGGCCCCGATCGGCGTGGCGGGGGTGCACCTCTCGGCCCGACGCGGGCAGGGCACGGCCCTCGCCGACGTGCGTCCCTTCCAGCGCGGGGACCGCCTGCACCGCATCAACTGGCGCGTGACCTCGCGCACCGGGACCCTCCACACCAACGCGACGTTCGCCGAGCGCGACACCGACGTGCTCGTGGTCGCCGACACCCTCCAGGACCTGGTCGCACCCGGCCTCGAGGCCACCGCGGAGACCAGCCTGGACCTCACGGTGCGCGCGATCGCGGCCGTCTCCCGCCACTACCTGGGGATCGGCGACCGCGTGGGCCTGCACGACCTGGGCAGCAGGATCGGCACCCTCCGCGCGGGCACGGGGCCGCGGCAGCTGCGGATCATCGTGGACACCCTCGCCCGCGCGCGCCGCACGTCCGGGCCCGTCACACGGGTGCAGAAGGTCGGCGCCCTGCGCGGCTCGACGCTCGTGGTGGTGTGCTCGCCGCTGCTCGACGATCGGGTGGTCGCCCAGATCGGCGAGCTGCGCGCCCGCGGCGCGGACGTCATCGTGGTGGACACCCTGCCGCCGAGCGTCGGCGACCCCTTCTCCGCGCCGGGCGCCGGGACGGCCCGCGATCCCCAGCGCTACTGGTCGGAGGCGTGGACGCTGCGGCGCCTGCTGCGGGAGTCCACCGTGCGGGCGCTGCGCGAGCAGGGAGTCCCCGTGACCGCATGGGAGGGACCCGGATCCCTCGCCCCGGTCCTGCTCTCGCTCTCCCGCGCCGCGAGCGCCCCGCGGATGAGGAGGACCTGATGCGCAGCACCCTCGAGTCGATCGCCCAGCTCCTCGCCGACCTCGGCCACGTCTCGCGCGCCCAGTGGTCGCTGCGTCTGCTCGCCGCGCTCTCGCTCGTCGCCGCCCAGCTCCTCGCGTGCGGCGGGCGCCCCCTGGACGGGGTGCTCGCGGCGCTCACCTCGGCGGCGGTGCTCGTCGGCGGACTGGTCCAGAGCATCCGCCCGGACGCTTCGATCGGAGCGCTCGCCCTGGCCGGAGCGGTCGTCGCGGCATGCGCGTCCGCCGACGTCCCGGTGCTCGGCGGCGTCGCCGTGCTGGTCCTGGTCACCCACGTGTGCTGGTCGCTCGCCGCGATCGTCCCCGCGCACGGGACGATCGGCCGTCGTGCCCTCATCACCACCGTGCGATGGGCCGCGGCGGCAGCCCTGCTCGCCCTCTCCTCGGGCCTCGCCGTGGTCCTCCCCCTCGCGGGGACGAGCACCCCCGCTTGGACGATGGTGCTCGGGATCCTCGCAATGATCGCCCTGGTCGCCCTGCTGCTCGTGCCCCACGGCACATCCCCGCGCCGGGGCCGCTGAGCCGGCGTAGCGTGGCGCGCATGTGGCAGATCATGGACATGCTGAACGCCCACAAGAAGGACATGGTCGCCCCCGAGGACGCCCTGCCCGGCCGCGACCGCTCCCCCTACCCGCTCGCCCGTGAGCACGCCGTCCTCGGCACGGACATGCTCGACACCCCGCCCGATGCCGAGGAGATCATCCTCGCGGGCGGCTGCTTCTGGGGCATCGAGCGCATCGCCTGGCAGATCCCCGGGGTGTGGACGACCTCGTCCGGCTACGCCGGGGGCTTCACGCCGCACCCCACCTACGAGGAGGTCTTCTCCGCGAAGACCGGTCACACCGAGGCCGTGCGCGTCGTCATCCAGGGCTCGACGCAGGAGGAGCGCAACGCCGTGCTGCGCCGCCTGCTCGAGGAGTTCTGGCAGCAGCACGACCCGACCACGGCCATGCGCCAGGGCAACGACGTGGGCACCGAGTACCGCTCGGCCGTCTACTGGACGACGCCCCATCAGGGCGAGATCGTGCGGGACTCCGCCCGCCGCTACCAGGAGGCCCTGGACGCCGCCGGGCGCGGGGCGATCACCACCGAGCTGCTGCCCCTCGCCGAGGCAGGGAACGGCCGGTACTACCCGGCCGAGCCCGAGCACCAGCAGTACCTCGCGAAGAACCCCGGCGGGTACTGCAACCACGGCTTCAACGGGGTGGCCTGCTCACTGGGCTGATCAGGGCAGACCCTCGCCGGTGTCCCCGCCCATGAGATTCCGGCGTCGGCCGATGTCCGGTCCGCCCGCCGGCAGGTTCGGCGCAGGGGCGGCGCCCATGAGCTGCGCCGCGAATCCCCCGGCCTTCCGGGGAATGGGGGCGGCGCCCTCGCCGACGGGTCCGCAGGCCGAGGCAGCGGCGCTGCGCCTCTCGCGGGGAGCCCCGCCCTCCGCGGCGAAGCGCTGCATCTGCGCCGAGGTCGGGTAGACGGAGCTGACCACGATGTCCAGGCCCAGGAGCGTCACCGGCAGCACGCCGTCCCCGGCGGACTCGAGCAGCGAGCGCACGGGCTCGCACTCCTCGAACGCCCAGGCGTCCTCGTCCTGCAGGTAGACGGTGATCGGCTGGCCGTCCAGGGCGAGCGCCGCGGCCTCGTCGAGGAACGTCTCCTGCGCCTCGGCGTCGGGCGGCGGGGAGGGCAGGAAGATGTCGAGAGGCGCCTGCTCGGGGACGGCATCCGCGTCAGTCATGTCCACCACCGTAGTCGGCGCATGCCTGGCAGACTCCCGTCATGGACTCCTCCGCCGCCAAGCCCGCGCTCCTCTCCCACGACGCCCTGGTGATGCAGCAGATCACCGGGTTCATGTCCAACGACTTCGACATCCTCGACGCCTCCGGACAGCAGGCCGTCGGCCATGTCACGACGACCGGCGGCGGGCTCTCGCGGCTGGTCGCGGGCAGCAGGTCCCTCGACGTGTCCGACGCCGACGGCACCCCGCTGCTGCACGTCCAGGACCCGGTGGGCATCGGCTTCGACCGCTTCGAGCTGAGCAGCCCCGACGGCGCGGAGGTCGCCGCGGTGCGGAAGCGCTTCTCGATGCTGCGCACGAAGGTCGATCTCACCCTCGCCGACGGCCGCGTCCTCGAGCTCTCAGGCAACGTGCTCGGCTTCGACTTCCATTTCGCGATGCAGGGAGCGGTCGCCGCGACGGTCGCCCGCAGCTGGGCCGGCATCGGCCGCGGCATCCTGGGGCACAGCCGCTACGTGCTCGCCATCGAGCCCTCGGTGCCCCCGGATCTGCGGCTCGCGATCATCGGCGGCACCATCACGCTGGACCTGATCCGCAGGAAGCAGGAGAACAACGGCTGAGTCCGCTCTCCGGTGTGGGAGGACCCGCTCAGGTCGGGACGATCATCGGCCGGCCCGTCACCGGGTCCTCGACGCACAGGTTGCCGATGCCGTAGACCTCCTCGATGAGCTCGGAGGTGACCACGTCCTGCGGGGCCCCCTGCGCGACGACCTCGCCGCCCTTCATGACGATGAGGTGCGTCGCGAAGCGGAAGGCGAGGTTGAGGTCGTGCAGCACGGCGGCCAGCGTGTACTCCCCCGTGGCGTGCAGCTCCCGGCACAGGTTCAGCACCTCGAGCTGGTGGGTGATGTCCAGGAACGTCGTCGGCTCGTCGAGCAGCAGCAGCGGGGTCTCCTGGGCGAGCACGAGCGAGATCCACACGCGCTGGCGCTGCCCGCCGGAGAGCTCGTCGACCAGCCGGTGGGCGAGCCCGGTGGTGCCGGTGGCGGCGAGGGCGCGCTGGACGGCCTCGTCGTCGGCCGATGACCACTGCGAGAGCAGGCCGCGATGCGGGTAGCGGCCGCGCGCGACGAGGTCGCGGACGGTGATCCCGGGCGGGCTCACGGAGGTCTGCGGGAGCAGTCCCAGGCGCCGGGCGACCTGCTTCGAGGAGAAGTCGTGGATGTCCTTGCCGTCGAGCACGACGGAGCCGCTCGTGGGCTGGAGGAGACGCGAGAGGGAGCGCAGCAGGGTCGACTTGCCGCAGGCGTTCGGGCCGATGATCACCGTGAAGGAGCCCTCGGGGATCCCGACGTCCAGGCCGCTGCTGACGGTGTGCTCGCCGTACCCGAGGGTGACGTCGACGGCGCGCAGGGGCGCGTCGGCGGATGCGTCGGCGTCGACGGGCGCGGCGGATGCGGCGGCGGATGCGGGTGCGGCGGACATGGCGTCGCCCTCCTCTCGTGCGCCCCGGACTCGGACGGGTGAGGACGGGCGCGAAGGACAGCCTAACCGGGCGGGCAGTCGATGGTCCGTGCGGGCCCGACGGACGGGCGCGGATCACACGGCGGGCGTCCGACGTCGGCCGTTACGCTCGCACGGTGACCCGCAGCCCCGACCCGGCCCCGAGCGACCTGGCCCCTGCCCCGAGTGACCGCCCGGCGCGCCGCCCCGCACGCCTCGTCGCAGCGCTGCTGCTGGGCGCCCTCGGCGCCGCGGCCTACGGGCTGCGCGGGGTCCAGCAGTGGCGCGGGCTCGAGGCGAGCTCGTGGGATCTGGCGATCTTCTCGCAGCTCGCGCGGGCGTACTCGGAGCTGCGCGCGCCGATCGTGCCGATCAAGGGCGACGGCTTCAACCTCCTGGGCGATCACTTCCATCCGATCCTGGTGCTTCTGGGCCCGATCTGGGCCGCGTGGCCCTCGCCGCTCGCGCTGCTGTGGACGCAGGCCGTGCTGTTCGGCGTCTCGGCGGTGCCGCTCACGCGCCTCGCCATCGACCGCCTGGGCTGGGCCGCGGGACTGATCGCGGGGGCGGCGTACCTGTTCGGCTTCGGTCTGCAGGCCGCGGCCGACGTCCAGTTCCACGAGATCGCCTTCGCGGTGCCTCTGCTCTCGTTCTCGCTGAGCGCCCTGGTGCGGGGGCGGATGCCGGCGGCGATCGCCTGGGCGGCAACGCTGGTCCTGGTGAAGGAGGATCTGGGCCTCACGGTGGTGGTGCTGGGGCTGGTGATCGCGGTGCGCGATCCGCGGGTCCGACGGGCCGGCCTGGCGCTCGCGGCCTGGGGCGCGCTCTGGTTCGTGCTGTCGACGTTCGTGATCCTGCCGCTGCTGAACCCTGCCGGGCACTACGACTACGGCGGGAACCTGGGGTCGCCGCTGGATGTGCTGGGGCCGGCGGAGAAGTGGCTGACGGTGCTCATGCTGCTGCTCGCCGCGGGGGTGATCGGCGCGCCCTCCCCCCTCATCCTGGCGATGCTGCCGACGCTGGCCTGGCGCTTCGCGGGGAACGTCGAGTTCTACTGGGGCTGGTACTGGCACTACAACGCGGTGCTGATGCCGATCGCGCTGGCGGCGATGCTGGATGCGCTCGGGGATCGGCGGGACCGGCGGGATCCGGTCGAGTCGCAGCCGCGGGCGTCTCGTCGCCGCGGTCGCCGTCCGGCGCGTGGGCTGGTGCGGTGGACCGCGGTCGGGGCGAGCGCGGCGGTGACGCTGATGCTCGGCTCGGCCATGCCGCTCGCGAACCTCACGCGGGAGAGCGCGTGGGAGCCGAGCGCGCGGTCGGCTGCGGCCGAAGGGGCACTGGCTGCGGTGCCCCGTGGTGTGGTGGTCGCGTCGGACATCACGCTGATGGCTCGGGTGGTGCCGTCGGACGACGTGCAGTGGGTGCATGGCACGAACACGCGCGTGCCGGAGTGCGTGCTCGTGGATCGGGAGGCGTTCTCGTGGGGCGGCCAGGACCCGGGCGACGCCGCGAGCTGGGCGAGCGGCAACTACGGCACGGCGTTCGAGAGCAGGTACGCGCAGGACGGCTTCGAGGTCGCGTGCCAGCCAGGCGTGGCGTAGACGGGACATGGCCGGTGACATCGCGGGCGTCCTTGTACCGCGGCGTCGATGTCGCGCTGGCCCCGGGCCCCCTCGCGCTGAGCCCCTCAGAAGGGCGGGTCGCAGGTCGTTCTCGTGGTCGGGGCCGACGGTCTGGGCGGGGCGGCATTGACCGGAAGATCTGGCGCGTGTGCGGTGGTGGTGAGGTGTTGGTGCCAGGCGGTCTCGAGCTCGCGGACGATGAGCGGAGTCATCAGATCGCCCTCGTCCTCCACGGTCAGCTCGACCGCTCCCCCGAGGGACCAGTGCGTGCGACCCCGCGTGCGGGACACAGGGATGCCCGGGTCCACTGGGCTCGACGGACTCCCGCCATACAGGTCCCGCATTCCGCGTCCCACACCCTCACCGGATTCACTGCCGTCGTCGCGGAGTCTGACCGGGTCGATATCACGGGCGGTCTTCACCTGATGATGCGACCAGCACAACACATGAAGATTCTCGATCTCCGTCACCCCACCCCGCCCCGCCCCGCCCGGGATGATCATGATCGAATTCCTCAATATGATCCACCTCCACCCCACGACAACTCGCCCGCCCACACCCCGGAACGGAACACTCCGGACCCCGCAGCCGCAAATGAGTCACCATCTGCGCACTCGGGCGATACCGCTCCGGCGGCAACGGCAGAAAAGCACCCGTGACGGGATCGGTCAGGATCCGCATCCACTCCGGGCAGTCTCCCGCCAACTCGCGTGCCATGTCCGCGGGGATCGGATGCTCCCCCTCGAGCAGTGCCGGCGCCTCGCTCTGGCCGAGCAGGGTCAGGAACGGGATCGTCACCAGGATCGCGAACCGCGCCGCCGCCACCTCGCGCCCGTCCGTGTTCACCTCACCCCGCAGCAACGCCTCATACCGCAGGCGGCCACGAGTCATCGTCTTCCCCGACGCCCGCACGGCCCCGTCCTCATCGAACGGAACCTCTTCGTCATCGTCGAGGGCGTGACGCTGGGCAGCCTGCAACGTCTCCGCCGCGGCATCCAGGGACTGGGCGAACGCGAGGATCTCCGGGACCGGACCCGTCACCGTCAACGACGCCGTCCCATCCACACCCACCACCGGGGCCGCGATATGCCGACGCTTCTGCGCACGCTCCACCGGCGACAACTCCAGCAACGACGTGAACCAGGTGATCAACTCGCCCAACAGGCGCCGGAACGTCTCCGGAGTCACCCCGAACTCCCAACCACCCATCACCCGATCCAAACCCCTCCGGTCCTCCTCCGGAAGGTCACGGGACCGGTGGATCACCCGACGCAGTCACTCGACCGGCAACTCCCCCGCCTCCACCCGCGCGAACAACAACGGGAACAACGTCAGGGCCTCGTGGGCGTCACGGATCTGCCCATAAGACACCGTGGTCGTCGTGCGCAGCGCCACCGCAGCCTGCGCATCCTCCACATCACCCTCATGCGCCAGCGCACCCACCGCATCCCGCCCCACCCACAACGGCGCGAGACGCCGCATCAACTCCGCCGCCAACTGCGACTCCCGGACCGCGAGATCCCAAATCCCCTCGAGCTCCTCCGACAGATCCGGACCCTCCACCGCGAACGTCCGCTCAGCCAGAGTCTCCCGCGACAGAGGCCTCCCCGGACGCGGACCATACGCCACCTTCGGAGGACGACCCGACCCCGACCCCGACCCCGAACAATCAGACGCGTACTCAGCGGTCGCGGATTCCGACACAAACTCATCATGTTCAGGCGCGAGGGAATCATCGCCACCACCGAGCCCATCACCATTCGTGAGCACGATTCCCCCCCTCCCCTCCATCGGACCAGAAGTTCTATACCCCAAGAATACCCGACGAAACGGACATCACAAGATGCCTCGAAGAATCTGTGGAAAACTTTATCCGTTCCTCCACAACCCCCACTTCTCCACAAACACACCCACCACAAACACCACTCACCCACACCCCACGCCTTGAATGTCCCACCCCGATGCTGAGCGACGTCGCTCCGTGACGAGCAGCCCGGCAGCAGGCATGGGGGCACCGCACCACGGCACCACGGCACCACGGCACGTGATCACCGCACTCAGCTGCCGACGATCGCCGGCGATCGTCACGGCCACCACCCGGATCGCTCGAATCACATGGTCATGCGCGGGCCGGCCCCAGTGCACGGGCCCCAGGGGCGCACGCCGAAGGGGACACCTGAATCGAGAGCGCCGTGGTCAGCGCACCTACGTTCCGCCTTGCGTCCGGCTCCGCCCCAGCAACCCCAGACGTACTCCCCGCGACCGTCGCCACTCCCGGCGACCGGCCCGGCGACCGTCACTCCTCCACGGCTACAACCGCGGCCCCCGCGCGGCCTTCCCCGAGGACGGATCGAACTGGGCCTCGGCACGCCGCGCGCGGGCGCTCTCGAGGCGCATGCGCCAGGGCGAGTAGCGCTCGGCGGCGAGCGCGAGGCGCAGGCCGTGGGCGAGAACCTGGCTGGTGGGTGTGGGCTTGAGCGCGGCGAGGCGCTCGCGATGCTCCAGGAGGTCGCCGCCCACCCCTGCGGCGCTCCACCACATAGCGATCTGGGCGAGCTGCGAGTGCGAGTCGAGGATCCCGTGGCCGGTGCCGGGCACGCTCAGGAGGTGCGCGCCGGGGATGAGATCGGCGGCCTCGCGGGCGATCTGCGGAGGGGTCACGAGGTCGTCCTCGCCGCTCAGCACGAGCGTGGGCGCGGTGACGCCGGAGGCGAGGGCGCGCAGGTCGGGGGCGAGGGAGCGCGTGCTCGGCGAGGGGACCTGACGTGCCTGCTCACCGGAGATCAGGAGCGGGTCCAGAGGCCCGCCGTCGGCATGGGCGCCGATGCCGAGCTGCGTGTGGGCGATGCGGGCCACCAGATCGGGCTCGCTCACGTAGCGCGTGGACTGGAGCCATTCCTGGGTGAGGGCCTGCCAGACGCTCGTCCAGGTCAGCTGCCCGCGGCCCACCGCGAGCTGGTCCACGAGCTCGCGGACGTCCCCGGTGCCGCCGTACTCGTGGACGGCGAGGATGACCGGGCCCGCGCGGCGGGCATCGATCACGGCCTGGTCGTCGAGGCGGCGCAGGGTGCTGGCGATGGTGTCGGTGCGCGGGTCGGTCCCCTCCCAGTAGCGCGCGCGGAAGGCGCGCTGGGAGATCAGCTCGTCGTCGGGGGCGAGCAGCGGGGAGTCGAGCACCAGGGCGCCCACTCGCTCGGGGTGGCGGACGGCGAAGGTGAGCGCGAGGTAGGCGCCGTAGCCGCAGCCGTAGAGCACGGTGCGGCCCACGAGCGCATGATCGAGCGCCGCGCGCAGGTCCTCGACGGCCTCGTCGATGTCCATCGCGTGGGGCGGCAGGTCATGCCCCTCGGAGTCCAGGCGGGAGAGGCCGACGCCGCGGTGCTCGGGCATGATGACGTCGAGCCCGCGGGAGGCGAGGGAGCGTCGCAGCAGGTCGTAGGGGACGACGGAGGCGCCGCCCGGCCCGTCGGGCACCACGGTCACCACGGGTGTGGCGAGGTCGCGGTGCACCGCGGCGGCGCGGCGGCCGGTGCGCGGAGGGTTCACCCGGGCGTAGCGCAGCGGGAACAGTCGGCGGTCGTCGGCCGAGATCTCCCGCTGCACGGTCATCAGGTCGTTGCGGACCGTGAGCAGCTCGTCCTGACCGGTGCGGCGGAGGAGCTCGGGGACCGAGCGCATCAGGCTCCAGCGCCCCCGACGGCGCGCGCCCGGCCCCCGTCGGCCCCGATCCGCCCCCACAGGAAGGCGTACATGAGCGCGTTCATGCGCGCGGCCTGCTCGTTCGTGGCGGCGCCGCCGTGGCCGCCCTCGATGTTCTCCCACGAGCGGACGTCGGCCCCGAGCGATTCGAGCGCGGCGGTCATCTTGCGCGCGTGGCCCGGGTGCACGCGGTCGTCCCGCGTGGAGGTGAGCAGGAAGACGGGCGGGTACTCGGTGCCCTCGGCGAGCAGGTGGTAGGGGCTGAAGGTGCGGATGAACTCCCAGTCCGAGGTGTCGGGGTCGCCGTACTCGGCCATCCAGGAGGCGCCGGCGAGCAGGTGCGAGTAGCGCTTCATGTCCAGCAGCGGCACCTGGATGATGACGGCCCCGAACAGCTCGGGGTACTGGGTGAGCATGTTGCCCGTGAGCAGTCCGCCGTTGGAGCCGCCGCGCACGGCGAGATGGTCGCGGTCGGTGACGCCGCGCTCGACGAGATCGCGCGCGACGGCCGCGAAGTCCTCGTAGGCGCGGTGGCGATGCTCCTTGAGGGCGGCCTGGTGCCAGGCCGGTCCGTACTCGCCGCCGCCGCGTATGTTCGCGACCACGTAGGTGCCGCCGCGCTCCAGCCATGCCTTGCCGATCGTGCCGAGGTAGGCGGGGGTCATCGAGATCTCGAAGCCGCCGTACCCGTAGAGCAGGGTCGGGGCGGGGCCGGCGGGCGCTCCGCCCGGGGCCTCCTCGGACCCGCCGGCCTCGGTCCTCCCGATCTGGAAGTACGGCACGCGGGTGCCGTCCTCGCTGCTCGCGAAGTGCTGGGTGACCTCGAGGCCGCTCGCGTCGAAGCGCGCGGGCGAGGCCTTCACGATCTCGAGGTCGCTCGGCTCGCCTCCGTCGGGCACCTCGCCGAGGTCGCCCAGCAGCAGGGTGGTGGGGGTGAGGAAGTCGGTGACGGTCACCCAGATCTCGTCGGACTCGTCGGCGTCGACCGCGCGCACGTCGATCGCCCCGGTGAGCTCGGGATAGAGGTCGCTGCGCACCCAGGCGCCGTCCTCGGTGCGGTGGTGGACCTCGAGGCGGTGCACGACGTCCTCGAGGATCGTGAGCACGAGGGTGCCGCGGGTGATGGTGAGGTCGGCGAGCGAGGTGCTGGGCGTCGGCTCGAAGAGCACGTGGAGGTCCGAGGCCGACGGCCCCTCCGGGGCGCTCGCGAGCAGGGTGTCGGCGTCGGCGACGAGGAGCGAGCCGGCCGCGAAGGTGTCCTCGCCGACCTGCCAGTCGCTGCGCGGGAGCAGGATCGCGAGGTCGCGGTGGGCGTTGGCCTCCATGTCCCGGGGGACGGGGACGACGGTCAGCGAGGGTCCCACCCCCTCAGTCCCGTCGGCCCCGTCGGCGCCGCCCGCCCGGTCGACGATCCTGAGCGTCGTGTCGTAGAAGGCGTGCATCTGCACGATCCAGTCGCGCTCCCAGCCGGGGGTCTGGTCGTGGGAGGCGAAGACGGCCATGTCCCGCTCGTCGGCCTCGAAGACCAGCTCGGCGTCGGAGAGCGCGGTGCCGCGCGTCCAGATCCGCGCCTGGCGCGCGTAGCCGGAGGTGGTGAGCGTGCCCTCCCCGAAGTCGGTCGACGCCCAGACGGTGTCCGCGTCGATCCAGTGCACGTCGCCCTTGGCCTCGGGCCGCACGAATCCGCCCTCGGACTCGGGCACGAAGCGTCGCTCCTCGAGGTCGAACTCGCGGGTGACGTCGGCGTCCGAGCCGCCGCGTGAGAGGGAGACCAGCGCCAGCCTGTACGGCTCGCCGTCCGCGGGCCGGAGCAGCTGCGCGCCGTGCCACACCCAGTTCTCGCCCTCCTCGCGGCCCAGGGCGTCGACGTCCAGCAGCACGTCCCATGCGGGGTCGTCGGTGCGATAGCTCTCGAGGGTGGTGCGGCGCCAGAGGCCGCGCTCGTGCTCGGCGTCGGTCCACAGGTTGTACAGGAACTCTCCGCGCTTGACGACCATCGGGATGCGGTCGCTCGCGTCGAGGATCGTGAGGATGTTCGAGCGCAGGTGCTCGCTGAGGGAGCCGTCGGCGGCACCATCGACGGCCCCTCCGGCGCGGGGGTCGGCGATCGCGTCGATCTCGGCCTCGGCGCGGGCGTTGCGCTCGCGCACGTGCGCGAGGGCCTCCTCGCCCGTGACGTCCTCGAGCCAGAGCCAGGGGTCGTCGCCGGTCTCGGGGCTGGGCAGTGATGCGGTCATCGGGTCTCCTCGAGAGTGGCGACGAATGCGTCCAGGACGTGCTTCCAGGTGGTCTTCCATGCCTCGCGGGCGTCGGCGTCGGCGAGTCCCTTGTGCTCGATCGCGAGGATGCTGCGGGGCGCGCCGCCCGCGGCGCCGTCGTCCTTCGCACGCAGGTTCACGCTGACGCGGCTGCCGTCCGGCCCATCGACACGCCAGTAGCGCCAGGCCTCCGTGCTGCTCGTCCGCACCTCGCCGAGGCCGAGCCGCGCCCGGCGAGCGGCATCCTGGAAGGCGTCCCAGGCCTCGAGCACCGCGTCGGGCGCGCTCGGCACGGTGCGCGAGGCGCTCACGGCGAAGTCGCCGGTGCTGGTCTGACCCACGTCGCGGCGGCCGATCGACTGCTCGAAGGCGATCGCGATGCCCTGGGCCCACCAGTCCTCGATGTTCCAGCGCTCGTGGATCGTGCGGGCCAGAGCGGCGTGGTCCATGCCGCGACCGCCGGCGTCCTCGAGACGCGCGGTCCAGACGTCGAAGGGCACGCCGGTGGCGTTCTCGATCGCGCGCGCCCGCGGGGGCGCGGGGCGGGCGTCCTCGTCGGTCATGGCCCCACAGTAGCGGCCGGGCGGGGTGCGTCGGGCGGCCGTGGCAGACTCGATGGCATGCGTCGACGCACCGCTCTGCTGCTTCCCCCGCTCGTGCTGCTCCCCCCGGTCGCCGCGCTCTCCGCGTGCACCGGGAGCGGGGGCTCCGGCGGTGGCTCGTCCGACGGCGGCGCGAGCGGGTCCGGAGGGTCCGACGGCGGCGCGGCGTCCGACGGCGGCTCCGCGTCCGACGGTGGTTCCGGCTCGTCCTCCCCCGCCTCCCCGTCGCCCACGGCCGATCCCGCGGAGCAGCGCGCCCAGGACCTCACGATCCAGCAGGCGGCGGCGCAGCTCGTGCTCGCGGGCATCCCCGCCGGCACCAGCCCGAAGCGCTCGCTGACCGCCGAGCTCGGCATCGGCGGCTTCTTCCTGCTGGGGACCTGGGACAGCGCCGCGGCCGTGCGCTCCGTGGTCGAGGGCATCGACGGGGAGGTGGCCGACGGAGGCGTCGCCCCGCTGCTGAGCGTGGACCAGGAGGGCGGGCAGATCCGCATGCTCCGCGGGGACGCCGCGCGCAGGACCGCGTCGGCCGCGGATCTCGGGGCCGAGGGGACCGACGCCGTCACCGCGGCGTTCGGGAGCATCGGCGAGGACCTGCACGCCCTCGGCCTGCACGCGGCCCTCGCGCCGGTCGCCGACACCGTCGACCCGGAGCTGGGACGGGCGAACGCGCCCATCGGGAAGATCGACCGCGGCTTCGGGACCGATCCGGACGCGGTCTCCGACTGCGTGGTCGCGGCCGTCGAGGCGCTCGACGCGCAGGACACCGCCTCCGCGCTCAAGCACTTCCCCGGCCTGGGCCGGGTGCGCGGGAACACCGACTTCTCGGCGACGGGCATCACCGACGAGACGACGGATGCGGACGACCCCTTCCTCGAGCCGTTCCGCGCGGGCATCGAGGCCGGCGCCGACATGGTCATGCTCTCGAGCGCCCTGTACCCGCGGATGGATCCGGGCAGCCCCGCGATGTTCTCCTCGGCGATCGTGACGGACGTGCTGCGCGGGAGGCTGGGATTCGACGGGCTCGTGGTCTCCGACGACGTGGGCAGCGCGGCGGCCGTGCAGGACGTGCCGCTCGGCGAGCGCGCGACCCGGCTCCTCGAGGCGGGGGGCGACGTGGTGCTCACCGCGGACCCGTCGCTCGTCGGCGACCTCGTGGACGCGATCGTCGCCTGGGCGCAGGACTCCGAGAAGGCCGAGCGCCGGGTGCGCGAGTCCGCGGCGCGGATGCTGCGCGTCAAGCGGTCCCGCGGCGTCGACGGGGCCTGAGCCGTCCTTGGGCGGACACGGTGCGGGGCCGGGCCGCTGTGGGAGAATCCCTGCGGCGGACCACAGCAGCGTGAGGAGCACACATGGCGGGGAGCCCGGGACCGGAGGAGGACACCCCTTCCCTGCCCGACCTCTCCGACTCCTCGCAGCGCGAGTCCCTGCCCGACTACTCCGCCCAGGGCCGGGACGTCTCCGCTCCCTACGCGCGGCCCGACGAGACCGGCCGCTCCCGTGCCCGCGTCATCGTCATCACCGTGATCGTCTGCGCCGTGGTGCTCATCGCCGTGATCGCGCTGATCCTCTCGCAGACGGTCTTCAAGCAGATGACCGGGGACGACTCGCACACGCCGACCGCCGCAGCCTCCCGCAGCAGCTCGGGCGAGGGCGAGTACGTCCCCGATCCGAAGGATCCCGACCTCGCCCCTCCCCCGCCGATCTTCACGCAGAAGCCGACCACCGACTGCTCGATCCCCGACGGCTCCAGCGGTGACGTGAGCAGCTCGGGGCGCACCGTCCGCGGGGGCCACCTCGAGTACACGCGGCCCGACGGCTGGACGTACCCCTGGTCGGACCAGGCCCTGCCGTACATGACGAACGTGAACGGGTACGGCCGCCTGGTCGAGAACAACTGGTACAGCGTCGTGAACGTGGGCAGCGTCGAGTGGCCGGAGTCCGAGGGGAAGTACCCGGGCGACGAGAAGGCCGCGATCGCGATCTTCCAGTGCTACGCGACCACCGCCGGCGTGCTCGCCGAGTTCGGCGAGAACCCGACCGTCACCGACTACCGCAGCGAGGAGACAACTGTGGACGGCCACGACGCATGGATCGTGCAGGCCACCTATCATTTCGAGGACCCCTCGCAGCTCCAGGACACGAGCGCCTCGATCGTCACCGCGATCGTGGTCGACACCGACGACGGCCCGCAGGCCGTCGCCTCCGACGTCGCCGCCGACGTCCCCGAGCACGCCGAAGCCCTCGACCAGATCATCAAGAGCCTCAAGGTCGTCTGATCCCCGGAGCCGCCCCGTGCACCCGTCGTCCTCTCCCTCCTCGACCCCGTCCTCCTCGACCCCGCCCGGCCCGTCCTCGTCGCGCCGCGCCGTCACCGTGGGGGCGATCTCCTTCCTCGCAGTGCTCGTGCTCATCGTGGGCGGGACGCTCGGGGTGCGGGCGGCGATCGGCGGCTCGGACGACCCGTCGCCGAGCCCGTCGGCCGGCTCCTCGGACGGCGGCGGCTCGCAGAGCCCGAGCGCCTCGGCCTCCGTGGAGCCCGAGCGCTGCTGGAACAGCCCGGACGAGTCGAAGCGGACCTCTCAGAACTCGGGCAGCACGCTGCGCGGCGGCGGCCTCGAGTTCACCGCGCCCGACGGCTTCGACCAGCGGCAGACGTCCACGCCCCTGCCCTTCAGCGAGGACACCCAGATGGCGCTGGCCACGGTCGAGCGCAACTGGTACTCCACGATCACCGTCGGGAAGCTGCGGTGGCAGGACGGCGTGGAGTACCCCGGCGCCGAGGTGGCCTCCGGACGCCTCATGGACTGCCTGCTGTCCAACAGCGGGGTCTGGGGCGGGACCTCGCAGCGCACGCTCGAGCACCGCAGCACCACCAAGGTCACGATCGACGGCATGGAGGGCTTCAGGACCACCGGGGACCTGATGTTCGGCCAGTCCGACCTCGAGAAGGTGACGGGCGAGAAGATCACGATGATCGTCGTGGACACGCCCGAGGGGCCGAGCTTCTTCGCCTCGGAGGCCGCGATCGACATCGACGAGCACGTGAAGGCCGCACAGGAGGCCGAGGACTCCCTCGCCGGGGTCGGCTAGAGGATAGGGATCGGGATCAGACGATCGCGGAGGCCAGGCGGCAGGTGTTGTCCAGGATCTGCTTCCAGAAGGGGCGGGTGCGCCACTCCTCGAGGGTGAGCTCGCGGCTGCGCGAGCGGTAGACGTCCTCCACCTCGTGCATCTTCTCCATGAAGTCCGTGCCACCCACCATGAGCGAGCTCTCCATGTCCAGCAGGAACGAGCGGATGTCCATGTTGGAGGAGCCCAGCACCGTCACCGAGTCGTCGACCGTGACGTGCTTGGCGTGCAGGATCTTCGGCGCCTCGTAGCGCTGGATGCGCACGCCGGCCTCGAGGAGCGCCGTGTAATAGGAGCACTGGGCGTGGTCGACGAGGAACTGATCGCCCTTCTCGGAGACGAACAGCTCGACCTCGACGCCGCGCTTGGCGGCCGTGACCAGGGCGTACAGCATCGACTCGTCGGGCACGAAGTACGGGCTGACGGCGGTGATGCGCTTCTCGGCGCTGTAGAAGAGCTGGTTGAACAGCAGCAGGTTGTTCTCGAGCACGAAGCCGGGTCCGCTGGGCACGATCTGGCACTCGTAGGTCCCGGAGGTGTCCGGGGAGGGACGGACCACCTGGTCCTCGGGGATCGACTCGCCGGACTCGAGGTACCAGTCGGTCCCGAACAGCAGGTTGACCTCGGAGACGATCGGGCCGCGCAGGCGGATCATCGTCTCCTGCCAGCGCACGCCCTCGCGCGCGCCCTTCGCGCTCGCGTAGGCCGAGTCGATGAGGTTCTGGCTGCCCATCCAGCCGACCTCGCCGTCGACGATCAGCAGCTTGCGATGGTTGCGCAGGTCGGGTCGCTGCAGGGCGCCGTCGCGCAGCGGCTTGATCGGCATCATCGGGTAGTGCTCGATGCCGTGGGTGTCCAGCAGGCGCCGCATCGGCCGGTAGACGCTCCAGTACTTCATGGACCCGTAGTGGTCGTAGAGGAAGCGCACCTTCACGCCGCGGTCGGCGGCCTCGGCGACGGCGTCGAAGAAGGGGCGCGTGGTCTCGTCGAGGCCGGCGATGTAGAAGAGCACGTGGACGGTCTCGCGCGCCGTGCGGATGTCCTCGGCCATGCGCCGGATCGATGCCTCGTACTCGATCTCGAGGTCCGCGGAGTTGTTGCCCGTCAGCGGGTACGCGCCGAGCTCGCGGTTGAGGGCGACGGCGGACTGCAGCCAGCTCGGGCTGTCCTCGTCGAGGTCGCTGTCGGGGATGTCGTGCGCGCGCACCTTCATGAGGCGGTTGACCACGACCTGCTTCCGGCGCCGCTTGCGGGGCAGCTGCGTGTTGCCCAGCAGCAGGAACAGCGGGAAGCCGACGAGCGGGAAGACCATGATCGCCAGCAGCCACGCGAAGGCGCTCGCGGGGCGGCGGTTGCGCGGGACCACGAGCACCGCGGTCACACGCAGGATGACGTCGAGGACGAGGGCGACGTACGGCGCGACGAGCACGATGTGCTCGACGAGCCAGGTCCAGGTCTCCACACGCTCTCCTCGTGGGCCGACGGGCCGGGTCGGCGGGTCGGGCCGGGCCGCCGGCCCGACCCGTCCGCCCCTCAGATCGTCAGTTGTTGCGCAGGATCGAGAGGATCCGCAGGATCTCGATGTACATCCACACGAGCGTCACGGTGATGCCGAAGGCGCAGCGCCAGGCGTAGCTGCGGTCCACCCCGGCGCGCACGCCGCGCTGGACGTCCTCGAAGTCCATGACCAGGGAGTAGGCCGCCATGACGACGGCGAGCGCGCCGATCACGAGGCCGAGCAGGCCGCTGCGCAGGTCGGTGCCCGTGACCAGCATGAGCCCGATGTTGACCAGGCAGAACAGCAGGTAGGCGACCATCGCGACCGCGAAGATCTTGGTGAGCACCGGAGAGGTGCGCAGCACGCCGATGCGGAACAGCACCAGCACCGTGGTGGCGACCGCGAGCGTCCCGAGCACGGCCTGCAGGGCGATGCCCGGGTAGACCCGCTCCATCATGGCGCTGAATCCGCCCAGGGCCGCTCCCTCGAGCGCCGCGTAGGCGAGCACGAGCGCCGCCGAGGGCTTCTTCTTGAAGGAGTTCACCATGGCCAGGACGAAGCCGCCGAGGAAGCCGACGACCATGGCGCCGATCGTGATCTTGTACCCCAGGTCCTCGCCCTCGGCGCCGCCGACGACGCCGAGGGCGACGGGCAGCAGGCAGAAGACGACGCCGAGCACGATCGTGACGCCGAGCGTCGCGGTGATCGCGTTGAGGGCGTCGCGCATGGTCATGCGGCCGGTGTCGTGGCCGGTCGCGGCGGGGCGCGCGTAGAGGGACTCGAGGTCCGGTGCCTGCTGGCCCGGCGCCTGCTGCGCCTGCTGGGTCTGCTGCGTCCCCTGCCCCGTCGCGGGGAAGTCGCTCCTGAAGTCCTGCGAGGGGGCGTACTGGCCCTGGCCCTGCGCGAGGGCCTTGTCCTTGCCGAAGACGATGTTGTGGTGTGCCATGGCGCTCCTCCGATAGTGCGTGATGGCCGGGACGTCCGACGCAGGCGAGGAGGCCCGGGGACGCTTCCGCCCAGCCTACCGGGCGGCGAGGGCCCGCGCCTGGGCGCGGGATGGATGTTCGCTCCGCGCCGACAGGAGGCGTGCACGGGGCGATCGCGCCGGTGTTGCGATTCCTTCACGAACGATCCACCGCTCCTCCGCCCGCGCACGCCGCGCGCACGCGAGGGTGGATCCCATGCCGACCGCCACCCTCGAGACCCCGCTGCCGACGCGCACGTCCGCGTCCACGTCTCCTTCCGCGGCGTCTTCCTCCACGGATTCCACGTCGCAGCCCGCAGTGCCCGCCCGCCACCGCCCCCGTCGGACCGCGACGGCGACCTCCCGCCTGCGCGCGATCGACACCAGGGCGCTGGACCTGGGGTCGCAGATGCAGGGCGGGGACTCCTCCGCCGGGCCGGGGTCGGACGTGGCCCGACGGCCGGAGCGCGCCGCGGATCGCTCCGAGCGCACCGAGCACGCCGTGCGCTCGCTCTCGCTGCGCGAGCTCGTCACGGGCGCGGGCACGGCGGCGGGCGCGTGGACACTGGCCGCCCACCTGGGCCTGCTGGGCACGGCGGGCGGTGTCTTCCTCATCTCTCTGGTCTCGACGACGGGCGTCGCCCTCGTCGCGGACTCCCTCACCGGTGCGCGGCGCATGCTCGTGCGGGTCGTGGGCGGCGCGCGTCGGCGCCGCGCCCATCGTCGGCGCATCGAGAGGGCGACGAGCCGGGACGGCCGCATCCGCGGCTGAACCGGGGCACCTCCGGTCGAGGGTCTGGCACGCTGTGCGCATGGACACGATCGATGCCGCAGGAGAGACCTTCACCGTGCGCCGCGCGGAGGCCGAGGACGTGCCGGCGCTCGTCGTCCTGCTGGCCGACGACATGATCGGCTCCGGACGCGAGCAGGAGGACCTCGCCCCGTATCTCGCGGCGTTCGCGGAGATCGACGCCGACCCGCGGCAGTTCCTCGCCGTGGTCGAGGACGCCTCCGGCGGTGTCTGCGGGACACTCCAGCTCACCCTGGTCCCGGGTCTGTCCCGACGGGGCTCCACCCGCCTGCAGATCGAGGCGGTGCGACTGGCCGGCGCGACCAGGGGGCGCGGTCTCGGGACGGCCCTCTTCGCCTGGGCCCACGAGTACGGCCGCCACCACGGGGCGGCCCTCGCGGAGCTCACCACCGACAAGAGCCGCGTCGACGCGCATCGGTTCTACGACCGCCTGGGCTACCGCGCGAGCCACGAGGGATACAAGCTCGAGCTGTGAAGGGACCGCGACGACGGCGGCGACGAGGGCGACGGCCCGCGGCTCACACCGCCGAGCTGACCATCTCCCGGAAGCGCCGCAGCCGGGCGTCCTCGCTCTCGAAGAAGTCCTTCGGCGGGCCGTCGAGCAGGACCTTCCCGTCCTCGAGGAACACGACCTTGTCGGCCACGCGCTGGGCGAACGCGAGCGAGTGGGTGACGACCACGAGCGTGCGGTCCTCGCGGGCGAGGTCGGCGAGCACGGCGACGACCTCCGCCGCGAGCTCCGGATCGAGCGCCGAGGTGGGCTCGTCGAAGAGGAGCACGTCGGGCTCCATGGCGAGCGCCCGCGCGATCGCGACGCGCTGCTGCTGCCCGCCCGAGAGCCGGTCCGGATAGTCGTCGGCCTTGGCGCCGAGCCCCACCTTCTCCAGCAGCTCCCGGCCCCGCGCCTCCGCCTTCGCCTTCGGCACGCCCTCCGTGTGGATCGGCGCGAGGGTCACGTTGCCCAGGGCCGTGAGGTGCGGGAACAGATTGAACTGCTGGAACACCATGGTCGAGCGGGAGCGGACCGAGCGCACGGTGCGCGCGCTCAGGCGCCCGCCCAGTCGGAGCGGTCCGTCGCCGAAGTCGATCGAGCCCGCGTCGGGCCGCTCGAGCAGGTTGATGCAGCGCAGCAGGGTCGACTTGCCCGACCCCGAGGGGCCCAGCAGCACCGTGGTGCCGCGGCGCGGGATGTCGAGGTCCACGTCGTCGAGCGCCGTGAGGGAGCCGAAGGTCTTGCGGACGCCGCGCAGGCGCAGCGACTCCAGCAGCGAGGGGCCGCGCTTCCCGGCCGACTCGTTCTCAGCTGGTGCGGACATGGGCGGACACCTTCTTCTCGAGGACCATCTGGAGCAGGCTCAGCACAGAGACGATCACCAGGTAGATGAGCGCGACCAGCGTGTACATCGCCATCGGCTGGAAGTTCGCCGCCGCGATCTGGCGGCCCACCTGGAAGAGGTCGGTGATCGTGATCGCGAAGACGAGGCTCGTGCCCTTCACCAGGTCGATGAAGTCGTTCATGAGCGGAGGCAGGGCGATGCGGAACGCCTGCGGCGCGACCACCTTGGAGAACGTGGTGCGCCGCGAGAGGTTCAGCGTCTGGGCCGCCTCGAACTGGCCGCGCGGGATCGAGAGGATCGAGGCGCGCACGGCCTCCGAGGCGTAGGCGCCCGTGTTGAGCGCGAGAGTGACCACGGCGGCGGTCATCGCGGGCAGCACGATGCCGAGGTTCGGCAGCCCGAAGAAGACGATGAACAGCTGCACCACCATCGGGGTGCCGCGGAAGATCCACACGTACAGCCACGGGATCACCTTCAGCGGACCGGGGAGGTACAGCCTCCCCAGCGCGGTGATCACCGCGAGCACCATGGCGATCGCGAAGGAGATGAGCGAGAGCGGGACCGTGACCTCGAGGGCCGCGAGCAGCAGCCGCGGGAGGTTGTCGGCCCACATCTGGAGCGTGTCCATGGTGCTCGATCAGCTCTTCGGGGTGAGGTCCTGGCCCACCCACTTCTCGAAGATCTTCTTCAGGGACCCGTCGGACTTCATGCCGTCGAGGACCTCGTCGATCTTCTTCTGCAGCGGCTCCTGGCCCTTGGGCATGATGACCCCGACCTCGGTGTCGTCCGGGAGCTCGTCCTCCAGGAGGCGGAACTTCTTGTCGGGGTTCTCCTTATGGTACGTCTGGAAGGAGACCAGGTCGTTGCCGGTCGCGTCGACGCGGCCCTGGGTGAGCAGCTCGATGGCCTCGGCAAAGCCCTGGACGGGCACGATCTCGGCGCCGAGCTTCTCCATCTGGGCGGCCCAGTTGCTGGTCGCGGACTGGGCGGCGCGCCTGCCCTTCAGATCATCGAAGGACTCGATCTTCGAGTCCTCGGGCACCGCGACGCGGCCGATGGAGCGGGCGTAGGGCTCGGAGAACAGGTACGACTTCTCGCGCTCGGGCGTGATGCCCACGTTGTTGACGACGATGTCGAACTTGTCGACGTCCAGGCCCGCGATGAGCGAGTCCCACTCGGTCTCGACGTACTTCGCCGTCGCGCCGAGGCCCTTCGCGATCTGGTCGGCGATGTCCTTCTCGAAGCCGACCAGGTCGCCCTTGTCGTCGTGGTACGCGTAGGGGCGGTAGGTGCCCTCGAGACCGATGCGGATGGACTTGCCGGACTGGATGCGCTCGAGCAGGTCCTCGTCGGCCGCCTTCCCGCCGCCGTCGGAGGAGACCGAGCCGTCCTCCCCGCGGGTCTGCGAGGGGCCGCAGGCGGCGAGCAGAGCGGCCAGGCCCAGGCCGCCGCCGGCGGTGAGCAGGGTGCGTCGCGTGGTGAGGGTCGGATGGAGGGTGCGGGGCGGGAGCGGACGGTTCATGGCGGACCTCCTGGTCAGCGCGGGGAAGATGCGATGGGGCGAATGGACGGGGCGTGCGAGCGGCCGACGCTCAGCGGGCGGCGGCGAGGGCCTGGTCGAGATCGGCGATGAGGTCGCGGACGTCCTCGATGCCCACGGACAGGCGCAGCAGCTCGTCGCTGATGCCGGCGACCTCGCGGGCCTCCGCCGTCATGGCCTCGTGGGTCATGGACGCGGGGTGGCAGATGAGGGACTCGACGCCGCCGAGGCTCACCGCGAAGGCGGGGATCTGCAGCGCCTCCAGGAACCGCACCCGGTCCACGGCGGGATCGAGCTCGAAGGAGAGCACCGCGCCAGGGCCCGTGGCCTGCGAGGCTTGGATGGCGGCCTCCTCCGCGCTGTGCGATCCGGGGGTGAGGACGGCGGCGATCGCGTCGTGGCCGCGCAGGTGCTCGGCGATCGCGACCGCGCTCGCCTGCTGGCGCTCGAGGCGCAGCGGAAGCGTCTTCACGTCCTGGATGAGGCGGTAGGAGTCGAAGGGCGAGAGCACGGCGCCGTAGGCCTTCTGGGCCAGGCCGATCCGATCGGCCAGGGAGTCGTCGCGCGTGGTGGCCACGCCTGCGAGGAGGTCGGAGTGGCCGGCGAGGTACTTCGTGGCCGACTGCACGACGAGATCGGCGCCCAGGTCCAGCGGGCGCTGCAGGACCGGGGTCATGAAGGTGTTGTCGACGACCACGAGGGCGCCGTGGGCATGGGCGAGCTCGACGATGCGGCGCAGGTCGGTCACGCGCAGGGTCGGGTTCGCGGGGGTCTCGATGAACACCATGCGCGTGCTCCCGGTGAAGGAATCGTCGTCGAGCTCGCCGAGGTCGTCCACGAAGCGGTGGCCGAGGCCCTGATGCGGGAAGTACTCGGTGACCAGGCGGTACGTGCCGCCGTAGACGCTCGCCGAGAGGATGACCTCGTCACCCGCGCCGAGCAGGGAGAAGGCCGCGGACGTCGCCGCCATGCCGGTCGCGAAGGCGAAGGCGCGGCCGCCACCCTCGATCGCGGAGAGCACCTGCTCGAGCTGGGCGCGCGTGGGGTTCCCTCCGCGCTGGTAGGAGAAGGTGCCGTCGGACGTCGCCGGGTCCAGCTCGAAGGTCGAGGCGAGGTGGACGGGCGGGACGACGGCCCCGTGCTCCTGCTCGTTCTCGCGCAGCGCCTGGACGGCGACGGTCTGGATGTGCACCACGGAAACCTCCTGGGACGGGGCGACGGGCGCCACGCCAGGACGGCGGGGCGACGCATGCGCCCATCCTAGAGCCGTACGTTTTGACTGCCATAACGGGAGTTAGGGGGATTACGTCGTGCGGCCCGGTCCCGGGTCAGAAGGGCGGCTGCGTGGCACCGCCGCGCAGCACCGGGCCCGGGGGCGGGGCGGGGGCGGAGAGGGACGAGGCGGCGGATCGATGTCACGCAGCGGCATATAGCGGCGCTCTCTGCCAAATAAGGCAGAGAG
>NZ_JBHTSV010000021.1:0-56389 GCF_042794925.1 Brachybacterium sp. NPDC056505 | reverse complement strand
CGTATACGGGCTCTCTCTGCCACCGGTGGCAGAGAGAGCCCGTATACGCCGGTCGGTGACGGCCGGGAGCCACTCAGCCGTCATCGCCGCCTCGCATCCCCCCCCACCAACTCCCCGCCTCCCTCTCACCGGCTCTCCAGCTTGCGCCTTGCCTGCCCCCTCACCGTCGCCCGAAGACCACCAGGCGCTGGACGACGAAGCTGAGCACGAACAGCGCCAGGTCGGTCGTCACCTTCGCGACCAGCAGCGAGGCCCCGAGGCCGACGAGCGCGTCGACGAGCAGCACCCCGGCCCCGAGCACGACGGCGGCGAGCACCCCGTAGCGGGCGAGGGCCCTGCCGAGCGGGACGTCGGCCCCGCCGTCGAAGACGACGCGCCTGTTCAGAGCGAAGTTCCCGCTCGCGCTCAGCAGCCGTGCCGCCGCCAGGGCGAGCCACACGGGGGCGCCGAGCGCGGAGACCGCGAGGAACAGCAGGGTGTCCAGGGCGAAGGCCAGCAGCCCCGACCCCATGAAGGCGACCACCGGGCCGAGGACGCGCAGCGAGTCCCGGACGGGACGGAAGTGGCTGGCCTCGTTGTCGTCGAGGTAGACGGTCTCGATCGGCACCTGGTGCAGGCCGATGCCCTCGCGGCTGGCGCGCACGAGCATCGAGTACTCGTACTCGTAGCGGTCGCCCGGGATCGCCTCGGCCCAGGCCAGGCGTGAGGCGGGCAGGCCGCGCAGGCCCGTCTGCGTGTCGCGCAGGCGCGCGCCGGAGGCGAGGCGCAGCACCCACGAGCTCACCACATTGCCCAGCCGCGAGCGCAGCGGCACCTCGGCCCGGTCGAAGCCGCGCACGCCGAGCACGAGGTCCGTGCGGGGCACGGCCTGCGGGGCCGACGCGCGGCGCACTGCCCCATCGGCCGACGCTGGACCCGCTGCCCCGTCGGCCGGCGTCTCAATCCCGTCGAGGACGTCGCGCACGCGGCGGATGTCGGCGAGGGTGTGCTGGCCGTCGGCGTCTGCGGTGACAACGCCGCTTGCGGGGCGGGTGGCGCGCACGTGGGCGATGCCGGCGCGCAGGGCGCCGCCCTTGCCGCGGTTCTCCGGCAGGTGCAGGACCTCGGCGCCCTCGAGGGAGCAGCGGTCGAAGACGACCTCGTAGTCGGGGCCGGAGCCGTCGTCGACCACGAGAGCGTCGATGTCGTCGGCGGCGAGCCTCGCGACCAGGTCCACGAGCGGTCGCGCGGGGGCGAGCGCCGGGATCAGGACCACGGAGCGGGCCGGAGCGGCTGGCTCGGTCGGTGCGAGCGATGCTCCCGGACGGGCGGGAGCGGTCTCGGGGCGCAGGTGCGGGCGGATCGTGACCATCGCGCTCACCCGGCCACGTACAGGATGTCGGAGGTGGCGCGCTCGCCGCCGTTCGAGGGCTCGTTGAGGATCTCGCCGTCGAAGATCATCACCGAGGAGCCGCCGCCGTCGAGGTTGTAGCCGCTCGTGCAGCCGAGGTCCGCGAGGATCTCGCCGAGCTCGGTGAGCCCGACGCCGCGCGAGTGCCCCTCGGAGCGGCCGTCGACCACGAGGAAGACCAGGTGGTTCTCGCCGATCACGCCGATAGCGGTGCGCGGCTGCTCGCCCTGGATGGAGTGGTTGCCGATGTTCGTGTCGATCTCGACGTCCTCGACGCCGTCGGGGACCTTCCCGCCCTCGAGCACGGCAGGGCCGAAGCTGAGGGTGTTCCAGGCGCCGTCGGCCAGCAGCTCGTCCGCGCTGGTGGTGGTCTCGTCGTAGATCTCGATGCGTCCGTCGGTATAGAAGACCAGGCCGTCGCGGGCGGGCTCGTCGCGGTAGGAGACGCCGTTGCGGATGACGATGCCGGTGTCGCGGAAGCCGTAGTAGTCGCCGTTGATGGCGAGCACCGCCGAGTTGTCCGAGGCCATCTCGCTGGGCTCGGCGGTGATGTTCTGGCCGAACTCGTCCTGCGCGAAGGCCGAGCGGACGATCGTCGCGTCGTCGATCTCGATCTCCGCGGCGTACCAGGCCAGGGCCTCGGAGCCGGTGCCGGTCTCCGTCTGCGTGAGGGTGATCGTGGTGGTCGACGAGGTGAACCCGGTGCTCGAGTACTCGCCGTCGGTCGCGAGCGCCGCGGTCTGCGCGGTGCCGGCCTCGGACTCGGCGGCGGAGACGTCGGAGACCTCGACCTTCTCCCGCAGGAAGCGGTCGTAGGCCCAGGCCGCGGAGCCGCCGGTGCCGGCGAGCAGGGCGACGCCGGAGCCCAGCAGCACGCGCCGGCGGATCATACTGCGCCCGCGGTGGGTGCGCCGACCCGCCGGGGGCGGGTCCGACGGGGACTGGTCCGGTGGGAGCTCGCCCGCCGGGGACTGGTCCGGCAGGGAATGGTCCGACGAGGGTTCGTGCGACGGGTTCTGGCCCGGCGGATGCTCGCCGGGATCGCGGGTGGGTGCGTGGGGTGCGTTCATGCGCCATAGAGTCGGCGCGCAGACTGTGCCGGGAGCCTCGGGCGGGCTGTGGGGGTGCTGTGCGGGCCGGCGGGCCCCGTCTCAGCGGCTCAGCGGCTCAGCACCCCCGGACTCAGCGCGCCGTCGGGCGGGCGGCGAGGCGCTCGAGCGTCTCGCCGAGCGCGGCGCGGTCGCGGTAGGCGCCATCGCGGACCACGCCGCGCACGTCGGCGAGCGCGGCGGCGTCGGCCGTCGGGTCCCCGCCCAGCAGCACGAGGTCCGCCTCGAAGCCCGCACGGACCGCACCGGAGCGGTCCTCGCGGCCGAAGAAGCGGGCGGCGTCGCTGGTCGCCGCGCGGAGGATCTTCGTCGGGCTCACCCCGGCCTCGGCGAGCAGGGCGAACTCGTCGTGCAGACCCAGGCCCGGGATCACCCAGCTCGCGCCGTTGGAGTCGGTGCCGGTGAGCATCGGGACGTCGGCGTCGGCGAGCACACGGGTCATCCTCAGCTGCGCCTCCCAGTGCTCGGCGAGAGCCTCGCGCGTGGGCGCCGGGAGCTCCTCGAAGGTGTCGGTGACCGACTCCCACACCGCGAGCACGTCGGGCGCGATGAACCTCTTGCGGGGGTCGTCGCGGTGGCGCGGCGTGCCGGGGAACTGCTGGGTGTGCACGCGGATCAGCGTGGGGCACTGCCAGGTGCTGTTGGCCGCGAGCAGCTCGGCGAGGGACGCGGCGCGCTGCTCGTCGAAGGTGCGGTCCACGAGCCGGTAGTTCTCGGCGGTCTTGGCGCTGGTGCGGGCCACGGGGTTGACCACGAGCTTCATGAGGAAGGGCTGGAAGATCCGGTTCGCGATCGGGGCGAGACCGGGGATCCGCGGGAGGCTCGGCACGCCGCCGGCGTTCTTGCGCACCTGCTGCTCGCGCCGCGAGGACGCCGCGTACAGGGCGACGCCGGTGCCCAGGTGCTCCATGCAGTGCATGCCGGCGTCGGAGGCCTCGCGGGCGTCGATGTCGTCGGGCACATGGCCCACGACGTCCAGGCCGACCCTCTCGCCCTCGGCGATCGCGGCGAGCAGCGTGCTGCGGTTGGTGAAGCCGGCCTTGATGAAGTCGGCGCCGTGCTCGGCCTGGTGGCGCACGGAGGCGGCGGCGCCCTTCGCGTCGGGCGCGGTGATCGGGGTGAGCAGATCCCCGGGCAGGGCCAGCAGACGGGGCGAGCCCTCCGGGATGCGCAGCGTGCCGGCGGCGCGGCGGGCCAGCAGCTCGTCGCTGCCGGACATCTGCCGGTACCCGGCGACGCCCGCGGCGAGCATGAGCGCGTAGGTCGCGTCGACGTCGTCGGGATCGTTCAGCGGGTGCGCGTGCGAGTCGACGTAGGCGGGGACGACGAACAGGCCGGAGGCGTCGACGATGCACGGGGACGCGGCGGATCCCGCGCCGTGCGACCGGTCCGGGGAGCGGTCGTCGTGCGCTGCGACGGAGGCGATGCGCTCGCCCTCCAGCCGCACGTCCTGGTGGGCGGTGACCGCACCGCTCGCGGGGTCGACGACGGCGACGTCCGCGAGGACGACGGAGCCGGCGGCGGTGGGTGCGGGGACGTAGCTCGCGGCAGTCATGCCCCGAGGCTATGCCCCGTCGATGTGCGCGGGTCCGGCAGGGCGCGAGGGGTCGAGGACGCGCGAGGACTCGAGGATGTGCGTGGCAGCCCGCTCGATGCTCATCCGTGAGGTGTCCACCTCGATCGCGTCCGACGGGGCGGGCAGCGAAGGGATCGCGAGCAGCTCGCGCAGGACGCCGGCGTCGATGAGCTTCGAGCGCTCCGCCCGTTCGGGGGAGTCCACGCGCGCGGCGAGCTCGTCGGCCGACGCCGTGAGCCAGACGGGCACGAACCGCGCGCCCCGTTCAGCGGCGAGATCGCGCAGGCGCTGCACGTGGGCGGCGTTGTCCGGATCCTCGGGCAGCCAGTTGGTGAAGACGTGTGAGAGGCCCGCCGGGGCGGCGAGCGTCGCCTCGAGCACGACGTCCAGGACCCGCGCGCGCAGCGCGTCGGTGTCGGCGAGGTCCCTGCCCCCGCGATCCAGGCCCATGGGCACGAAGACGGCGTTGTTGACCAGGTGGTTGTCCACGACGATCGCTCCCGAGCGCCGTCCGATCTCGCGGGCGATGCTGAGCTTCCCGACGGCCGGCGGGCCGACGAGGAGGAAGAGGCGGGAGGGCGCGGGTCGCTCGGGGCTCATGCTGACAGAGCGTAGAGGGTGTCCCGGAGCAGAGGTCGTCGCGCCCGTCGGCCGCTCAGAGGGTGAATCCGGCCGGGAACGGGTCGCTGGGGCCCAGGACGACCTGCGAGAGGGCGGTGAGCCAGGCGCTGCCGGTGATCGTGGGCAGCACGGCCTCCGTCCCGCCGATGCGTGTGGTCCCGACCAGGCGCCCGGTGAAGGACGTGCCCAGGATCGACGTGTTCTCGAAGTCCTCCTCGAGGCCCAGGGTCCCGCGGGCGTGGTGGAGGGCCATGAGCGCGCTGGTGCCGGTGCCGCCGGGCGAGCGGTCCATCCAGCCCGGGTGGTTGACGAGGGCATGGCGGGCCCGTCGCGCGTCTGGGGCGGGATCCAGCAGGATCGTGTGCTCGCAGCCCTCGTAGCCGGTCCCGGGATGGCGCGGCAGCATCTGCGCGTTCACCGCGTCCATCACGGCGCTCCCCGCGCGGACGAGGTCTGCGGACGCCTCGCGCTCCACGCGGAGCCCGAGCGCGTCGGCGCCGAGGACCGCGTAGAAGTTCCCGCCGAAACCGATGTCGACGCTGACCTCCCCGTATCCGGGGACGTCGATGCGCTGGTCGAAGGCGTGCGCGAAGGAGGCGACGTTCGCGATGGTCACCGAGAGGGCCCGCCCGTCGCGCACCTCGACGTCGGCCGTGATGAGGCCGATCGGGGCGTCCAGGCGGATGCGGGTCACGGGCTCGCTGACCTCGACCATGCCGGTCTCGACGAGGGCCGTCGCGACGCCGATCGTTCCGGCGCCGCACATGGGCAGCACACCCGTGACCTCGATGAACAGCACTCCCCAGTCGGCGTCCTCGCGGGTGGGCGGCTGCAGGATCGCGCCGGACGTCCAGCCGGTGCCGCGGGGCTCGCACATGAGCAGGGTGCGCAGGTCGTCGTGCTCCGCGACGAAGCGGGCGCGGCGCTCCTCCATGGTGTCGCCGGGCAGCGGCGCCACTCCCCCGGTGACCACGCGCACCGGGAGTCCTTCGACGTGGGTGTCGACCACCTGCAGCAGACGGCGCGCGCGCATCAGCGGACCTCCGACGCCGCGGCCGGGGCGGTCGACGCTGAGCCCGTCGACCCTGCCCCCGCGAGCTCGTCGAGCAGGGCGACGGGCAGCTCGACCTCGGTGACCTCGGTCTTGCGCCGCCCGAAGTCCACGCCGAGCTCCTCGCGCAGTCGGCGCAGGTGCTCCTCGGCCCGCTGCGGGTAGTCCTCGGCGAAGGCCGACGGGTCGATGGCGATCGCGAACATGCCCAGGCTCGGCGAGGTCGCGCCGGAGTCGAAGGGCGCGGCGTCCAGCGAGAACGAGCCGCCCGACATGGCCGCGAGCATCTCCACCATGAGCGCGATGTTCCCGCCCTTCACGCCGCCGAAGGGCAGCAGCGCGCCGGCGAGCGCCGCGCGGGCGTCGGTCGTCGGCTCGCCGTCGGGGTCGAGGGCCCAGCCCTCCGGGATGGAGGAGCCGTCATCGGCGGCGTCGCGGATCTTCACCCAGGCCGTCTCGCTCGTGGCCTGGTCGAACATGCGGGGGCCGTCCGGATGCGGGAGGGCGAAGGCGATCGGGTTGGTGCCGGTGACCTCCTGGCTCGCGCCGTGCACCGCCATCAGCGCAGGCGAGTTCGCGCCGGTCACGGCCACGAGGCCGTGCTCGGCGAGGCGGGTCGCGTAGTCGCCGAGCTCACCGGCGGTGAAGGCGTCGCGCACGGAGAGGACCGCGACGCCGCAGTCGCGGGCGGCCGTGACGAGCGCGTCCTCGGCGGTGTCGAAGGCCAGCTGGGCGGTGCCGCCGTCGGCGTCGACCGCGACCACGGCCCGACGGGACACGGTCACGCGCGGGTGGGCGTCGGGCGCGATCCGGCCCGACCGGAGACCGTCGAGGTAGTCGGGCAGGTGGGCGGCGCCGATCGCGGACTTGCCGCGGCGCTCGGCGGAGGCGACGGCCGCGGCCAGGGACTCGGCGACCTCGGCGGATCCGCCGGCCGCGCGCACCGCCTCACGGCAGAGGTCCGTCAGTTCGACGAGGGTGAGCCGACGGGTCGAGGCGGGCGCGGCATGGCCGGAAGAAGCAGAGCTCGAGGTCATGGTCGTCCACGCTATCGGAGCGGCGCGCCCGGCTCGCGGGCGTCCGGCGGGCGACGGGCGGCGGCCGGGGCGGACAGGAAGAGGTCCGACGGGCGACGCTCCCGACCCGGCCCCAGCCTCCGTCGCTACAGTGCCGGAGGTGGGGCACCCGCACCCGCACCCGCACCCGCACCCGCACCCGCACCCGCACCCGCACCCGCACCCGCACCCGCACCCGCACCCGACTGAAAGCGATCATGGCCTCTTCCGCCTCGTCCACCGCCCTCACCGCGTCCGACCTCCACGCCGGCTACCCGGGCCAGAGGGTCCTCGACGAGATCGACCTGGAGATCCGTTCGGGCCAGGCGCCCACGGGCCTGCTCGGTCCGTCGGGCGCGGGCAAGACGACGCTGATCGATGCGCTGCGCGGGATCCTGAAGCCGACGTCGGGCCAGGTCATGTACGAGGGCAGGAACGTCTCCCGGCTGCGCGGCGCGCACCGCAAGGCGTTCACGGCCGACGTCCGCTTCGTCTCCCAGTACGCGATGACCGTCACCGATCCGCGGGCGAGCGTCGCCGGGGCCCTGGGCAACGCCGCGCGGGAGGCGCGCAAGGGCGGCCGCACGCACGCGGTGTCGGTGGTCGAGATGCTCGGGACCGTAGGCCTCGAGCCCCGCTTCGAGGACCGCACGCTGCGCTCGCTCTCCGGCGGGGAGCTGCAGCGCGTCGCGCTCGCGACGGCGCTGGCCACGCGCCCCGGGATCCTCGTGCTCGACGAGCCGCTGACCGCGGTGGATCCGGGCATGCGTGGGGAGATCGCCGCGGGCCTGCGCTCGCGCGCGGACGAGCTGGGCGTGGGCATGCTGATCGCCTCGCACGATCTCGAGCTGCTGCAGCGGCTGTCCGAGGACATCGCCTTCCTCGGGCAGGGACGCATCCTCGCCCGCGGCACGATGCATGAGGTGCTCGCGAGCACCGAGCACCCGGCGATCCGGGATCTCGCGACGAGCGCCCCGCTCGCCGTGCAGCGCTTCCGCTGAGCGAGCCCGGAGGCGGCGCACGCCGCACGAGCACGCGCGCCGATCGCCCCGAGTCTCCCCGGGCAGAAGAGCCGAGGCTCAGCCCGGCCCGTCCTCCGGCGGGAGAGTGCGGATGATCCTCGCCGGCGACCCCGCCGCCAGGACGTGATCGGGAAGATCCCGCAGCACCAGGCTGCCCGCGCCGACCACCGAGTTGCGGCCGATGCTCACGCCGGCGCCGACGGTGACCGAGGCGCCGAGCCAGCAGTTCTCCCCGATCGAGATCGGCAGCGCCCGCTCCCAGCCCTCGCGCCTGCGGGCGTGGTCGTCGATCGGGTGCAGGGCCGTCATCAGCTGCGCGCCGGGCCCGAGCCGGGCTTGGGCGCCCACGGTGATCGCCGCATCGTCCATGAAGAACGCGTTCGCGTTGACGAACGCACCGTCGTCCAGACGGACATGAGCGCCGTAGGTGCACTGGAACCGGGGCACCACCTCGACGTCGGCGCCGACGTGACCGAGCATCGCGGTCAGTGCGCGGTGGCGCTCGTCGTCCTGGTCGGCCGCCGCGGAGTTGAAGTCGTCCAGCAGGCGCCGGCAGCGGCGTCGGCGTTCCTGGAGCTCCGGGTCATCGAGGTACCACTCGCCGCGGGCGAGACGCTCGGCGTGTTCTCCCATGGCCCGATGGTCTCAGAGCAGGCGGCTCCGCCTCTCACAGCACCCCGAGGTGCTCGAGCAGGATCTGCAGGCCAATGAGGATCAGGATGATGCCGCCGACGACCTCGGCGGGGGTGCGGAAGCGGGCGCCGATCCTCTGCCCCAGGAACACGGCGACGAAGGACAGCACGAAGGTCACGACGCCGATCACGGGCACGGCGGCCCAGATCGAGAGCGAGGAGAAGGCGATCGAGATCCCGACGGCGAAGGCGTCGATGCTGGTCGCGACCGCGAGCACGGCCACCTCGCGCGGGGTGACGCGATGGTCGGGATGGTCGGGGTCCTCGGGGAGCTCATCGGCCGGGTCGTCGGGCCGGAAGGCCTCCCAGATCATCTTGCCGCCGACGATCGCGAGCAGCCCGAACGCGATCCAGTGGTCGATCTTGTCGACGTAGGTGCCGAAGGCGGCCCCCAGGAGCCATCCCAGCAAGGGCATCACGGCCTGCGCGACGCCGAAGGCGGCGGCGAGGACGAGCGCGTTGAACAGAAGCTTGCCGCGGATCTGCAGACCGCGGCCCAGGGCGACCGCGAAGGCGTCGGCGGAGACGCCCAGGGCGAGGATCAGAAGGGTGGCGGTGGTGGCCAGGGTCATGGGGTCGAGGGCCTCACGAGTCGGGCCGGCGGATGGAGTCCTCCGGCATGGTCAGATGCCGAAGGTCTCGTTCACCCTGGCTCCTCCGCCGCTGCGGTCGCGGAGCCGGGCGGCGGGCCGGGTGCCGGGGCACCAGAATGTCGACGTCGCCTCGGCGCTGCGCCAGTGGCCGACGGCCGGGCCGACGTGCCTGCGGCGCCCGCGCGCTGGGAACTACTCCCCTTCTGGTTGCAGGGTACGGGAGGCCGACGGTGGGGCGAAGCGCCGGTGGGAGGCCTCACGGGCCGTCGGCCGCTCTTCTCAGCGGCGCCCGCCCGGCTCAGCGGCGTCCGCCCGCGAGCGCGAAACCGCCGAGCGCGATGACCGCGGAGACGAGCATGGTGAGGGCGAGCGGGAGCGTGGTGTCCTCGCCCGCGAGGCCGACGAGGCCCGCGACGATGCCGGCGAGCACGAACTGGAGCATGCCCAGTAGCGCGGAGGCGGAGCCGGTCGCGCGCTGCGGGACCGACGAGAGCGCGAGCGCGGTGGCGTTGCCGAAGACCAGTCCGAGCGGTGCGATGGCCGCGAACAGGGGCACCATGAGCCATGCCGGGGGCGCTCCGACCAGGGTGAACGCGAGGATCACGAGCACCGCGCAGCTGCTGATCGTCAGCCCCGTGCCGGTCAGGGTGCGCACGCTGACACGGGAGGCGAGACGGGCGGAGAGGGCGGAGGAGGCCATGATGCCGACGGCGTTGACCGCGAAGGCGAGCCCGTACTGCGCGGTGCCCAGCCCGATCATGTCCTGGTAGACGAAGGGCGAGGCGGAGATGTAGGCCATCATGATCGCCATCCCGAAGCCGAACGCCGCGACGTGCCCGAGATAGCCGCGGGTCAGCATCGCCGACCAGGCCGAGCGCGGCGCCGAGGCGCCGGCGGACGCGGCGTCGACAGCAGCAGGGTCGCCGGCAGCAGGGCCGTCGGAGGCAGAGCCGTCCGCAGCATGCCGCCGCCCCGCGCGGACCTCGACCGGGAGGGTCTCGCGCACGCACAGCAGCGTCGCGACCAGGGCGACGAGACCGAGCGCAGCGACGATGCCCAGCAGGCCGCGCCAGCCGAGCGGCTCGGCGAGCAGGCTGCCGCTGAGCGGGGCGATCACGGGCGCGACGCCGCCGATCATCATCATCACGTTCAGGGCCCGCGCGGCGGCCGGTCCGCGTTCGCGGTCCAGGATCATCGCGCGGCCGATGACCATGCCGGCGGCTCCGCCGAGGCCCTGCAGGAGCCGTGCGATCACGAGCATCTGCACGTCGACGGCGAGGACGGCGGCGATGCTCGCCCCGAGGAACAGCACGAGCCCGATGAGCAGCGGGGGCATGCGCCCGGAGCGGTCCGACCAGGGGCCGAACACGACCTGCCCGAGCCCGGCGCCGACGAGGAACGCGGTGAGCGAGAGCTGCACGCCCGTGGCCGTGGTCGCGAGGTCCGAGGTCATCGCGGGGAACGCGGAGAGGTAGAGGTCGGTGCCGAAGGGGGCGACGGCCGCGAGGATCGCGAGGGTCACCAGCATCGCGGCGCCGATGGGGCGGGCGGGCGCGGGCCGGTCCGGGGTAGAACTCGCCGCCTGCGTGCTCGTCTCGGCGGGCGGGTCGATGGTCACTTCGCTGGTCACGTCGCGCAGTCCTCCTTCGCGGTGCACGGACCGTGCGGCTCCTCGCCGGCTCGTCATGGGTCCGTCGGGCGCTCCGACGCACCGCACGAATATTGTTATGTATTCATTGCAATATCGCGAGAGACGCGTGCCGCAGGCCACTCGACCGAGGAAAGGCTCCGGAGCGGCGCGAAGGACCGGGCGGGCGGGTCGTCCGTCGGCGCACAGGCCTACGGTGAGGCCATGACCTCCACGCCCACTCCCGGCGCCGCTCCCGCCGCGATCGCCCCGCTCGCCTCGGTCTCCATCGACTGCCCGGATCCGCGCGCGCTCGCGCCCTTCTGCTGCTCGCTGCTGGGTCTTGCGGAGGCCTTCGCCGCGCCCGACGGATCCGTCGTCTCCCTCGCGGGGGCGGGCCCGATGATCACCCTGATGAGGGCCGATGACTACGTCGCCCCACAGTGGCCGAACGGCCCGCAGCACCAGCAGATGCACCTCGACCTCGCCGCCGCCGACCTCGACGCCGCCTCGCACGCCGTCCTCGCGATCGGCGGCGTCGAAGCGCCGACGCAGCCCGATCCCGCACGCTGGCGCGTCATGCTCGACCCCGTCGGCCACCCGTTCTGCCTGAGCGCCGTGCGGCCGGACTGACCGGACTGATCCGCCGACGGCCCACACGGGTGAGGACGCCTCAGGTCAGGTCGTCGTGCTCGCCGCTCGTCCAGGCCGCGTGCCGACGTGCCGAGGCGAGCACCGCCTCGCGCGCATCCTGCAGCACGGCGCCCGCGAAGTTCCCGTACAGCCGGTCGAAGTCGAAGCGCGCCGCCGCTTCGGCGACCCGCAGCGCGACCGTTCCGGACAGCGGGATCCGATTGGGGTAGGAGCGCATGAAGGCGAGCGTGCGACCGTCCGGGTTCGGCGCGATGGTGTCGCCCGAGAGCAGCACCCCGCGCCCGTCGGCCCCCGCCCAGTGCACGACCGCACTGCCGGGGAAATGGCCGCCGAGCTGGGCCGCCGTGATGCCGGGGACCACCTGCTCCTCGCCCTCCCACAGATGGATCCGCGCGGGTGCGCGGCCCAGCCAGGCGGCGTCGGCCCGTGGGACCCACACCGGCGCGCCGCCGAGCGCCTCCGACCAGGCCGACTGCAGACCGAACATGTGCGGGTGACTGGGGATGATGGCGCGCAACGGCCCGAGGGCGCGGACGGCCTCGATCGCGGAGTCGGTGATCGCGGCGGGCACCTCGACCATGACGTTCCCGTGCTCGGTCACCAGCACGTTCGCCTCCTGCCCGATGCCCACGCCCTCGACGCCCCGCAGCGCGAACAGGCCCCGCTCGAGCTCGACGAGCTCGAGCAGCCCGGCGTAGCGGGAGGGGTCCGCCCAGTGCTGGATCCCGTCGGCGGGGAGGTACTGCCGCTCGTCCGCGCAGATCGGGCAGATCCCGGGGTGGTCCCTCGCGTCGTACTCGACGCCGCACGTGGCGCACTGCAGGATCCCGCGGGTGGCGGTCTGCGCGTCGAGCATTTCGGCGTGGGCGACGGTGCTGACGTTCTGGGTCATGATCAGGCCTCTCCTCGAATGACCTCACCTTCCGACCTCAAGTCCGCTTGAAGTCAAGGGCTTCACGGCGCAGACTTCTCGCATGACCGCCGACCGCACCGACCGCGCCTTCCGCGACGAGTCCTCGGGGGCGCACGCCTCGCCCGAGCAGCGGCTGAGCATCGGCGAGGTCGCCGAGCGCGCGGGCGTCGCCACCAGCGCGATCCGCCACTACGAATCGCGCGGGCTGCTGACCAGCGACCGCACCTCCGGCAACCAGCGTCGCTACGCGCGCACCGTGTTGCGCCGCATCGCCGTCATCCAGGCCGCGCAGCACGTCGGCCTCTCCCTCGCAGAGATCGCCGAGGCCTTCTCGCGCTTCCCGCCCGACCACGCGCCCACCAAGCGCGACTGGGCGCGGCTCGCCCGCGAATGGCGGCCGCGGCTGGATCGGCGGATCCGGGAGCTCGAGCAGGTGCGCGACGGGCTCTCGATGTGCGTGGGCTGCGGCTGCCTCTCCATGCGCCAGTGCGCGATCTATAACCCCGACGACGCGCTCGGGGCGTCGGGCCCCGGTGCGCGCCGCGTGTTCCCGCACCCTGACGAGGAGTGAGGGCGCCCCCGTACGCTCGCCCCATGGATCAGCCCGCGGACCGCCCCTCACCGGCCCTTCAGCCCCTGCACCACGTGGAGCTGTGGACGCACGACCTCGCGGGCGCCGCGCCGTCGTTCGACTGGCTGCTCGGGGCGCTCGGCTGGACGGGCGAGTCGGATCCGGACTGGCCGACGGGCCGGATCTGGCGGCATCCGAGCGGGGTGTACGTGGTGCTCGAGCAGTCTCCCGCCGTCGTCGGCGAGGTCCACGACCGCATGCGGCCCGGCCTGAACCATCTCGCGCTGCGCCTCCCGCCCCGTCTCGGCACGGGGCCCGGGACGGAGACGGCGACGCACCGGCACGCGGCCGCGGGCTCCGCCCCCGCCGCGCTCGACCGTCTGCGCGAGCAGGCCCCGGCGCACGGCTGGTCGGAGCTCTTCGCCGAGGCCTATCCGCACGCGGGAGGACCCGAGCACACGGCCCTGTTCCTCGAGAACGCGCAGGGGTTCGAGATGGAGATCGTCGCCTGAGGACCACGCCCATCGCCCCCTGACCAGCGCTGTCACCCTCGGCCACCTTGGCGTTCATCTCTCATACACCCGCGACAGGGCGGGCATAGGCGCTCCACAGGAGCGGGCCGGATTCTCGATGTCATACCGATCATCGAGGAGCACACGTCATGTCCGCCATCACCCTGTACGCCCTGGATCTCGTCGCCGCCGCGACCCTGACCTTCGGCATCTACTGGCCCCGCCATCGCCGACGCGACCTCGTCGTCGCGTTCCTCGGCATCAACGTCGGAGTCCTCGCCGTCTCCGCCCTGCTCGCGAACTCGGCCGTGAGCGCCGGGATCGGCCTGGGCCTGTTCGGCGTCCTGTCGATCATCCGGCTGCGCTCGGACGAGCTCGCGCAGCACGAGATCGCCTACTACTTCGCGTTCCTGGCGCTCGGCCTCGTGGGCGGGCTGTCCGTCACTCCCGCCTGGATGGGCGCGGTGTTCATGGCGCTCATCGTCCTCACCATGACGCTCGTCGACCACCCGGCGCTGCTCGCCGCGCACCGCCGACAGGTGGTGGTCGTCGACCGCGCGATCGCCGATGAGGACGAGCTGCGCGAGCACCTCTCGCGGATGCTCGGCGGCCGCGTGACCTCGCTCAGCGTGCAGCGCCTGGACACCGTCTCGGACACCACCACGGTCGACGTCCGCTACCGCCTCACCGGCGAGCGCCCGGCGGGCGCGGCCGTGCCGATCGAGGCGAGCGCCGCCGAGCGCTCGACGACCTCGCCCGGGCGCACCAGCATGGCCGCCCCCGTCGGCGCCGAGTCGGACACCCGGCCCGATTCCCGGTCCGACTCCCGGGCCTACGCCGGCGCCGGTGCCGACACCGCGGCCGACGCCTCCCGCCACGTGCAGGGGGTCGCGCGATGACCAGCCTGAGCACCCTCCCCGCCGTGGGCCTCGAGGAGATCTCCGAGCGCGCCGGCCTGATGACCCGCGTGGACCGCAAGTACCTGGTGCCCCGCGAGACCGTGCACATGCTGCTCACGGGGCTCGACGGCAGCATCCGCGTCCTCGAGATCGGCGGACGGCGCACCTTCCGCTACGCCTCCACGTACTACGACACCGCCGACCTCGCGACCTTCCGCGCCGCGGCCGGCAGGCGCCGCCGGCGCGCGAAGATCCGCTGCCGCGAGTACGTCGACTCCGGCACCGCGTTCCTCGAGGTGAAGACCGCCACCGGACGCGGGGGCTCCTCCAAGCAGAGGATCCCGCTGCCGTCCGGATCCGACGGCGACCCATCCGCCGGACCCCTGGAGGGCACCTCCCGGGAGTTCGTCGACACCGCGCTCGACGGCGCCGGATGCGCCCTCGACGGCGAGCTCGGACCGGTGCTCACCACCCGCTACGACCGCACGACGCTCCTGGTCACAGGCGAGGAGAGCCGCGTGACGATCGACGCCGGCCTGCACTGGGAGATCCCCGGCACGCAGCGTCCGACGGGCACGGGCAAGCACGCCGCGTCCGCGCCGCCGCCCGGCTACGACCTCGAGGGCCTCGTCGTCATCAAGACGAAAGCGGGCACCCGACCGGGACGCGCCGACCGCCTGCTCTGGGCCGACGGCCATCGCCCGGTGCGGATCTCGAAGTTCGCGACGGGCCTCGCCCTGCTGGATCCGCGTCTGCCGACGAACCGCTGGCACCGCACCCTCCAGAAGGTCCGCTCGCCGGCCCAGCACGCAGCGTGAGGAGGCCCCCGCATCACCACCGGACCGACCATCGGCACCGCACCAGTCGCCGGCACTTCTTCAGCCACCGGCACTTCTTCAGCCATCGGCACTTCTTCCACCACCACGGCCCCGGGCCGCGAGAGGACACGATCACCATGACCAGCCAGCACACCCCTGAGAACCCGTCGACCACCGAGCCCGCGACACCTGCCCCGCCGTCGTCCGCACCTCCGTCGACGACCCCGCCGCCGACCGGACGCAGACGCGGCCGCAGCGCGCGCAGCGTCCGCCGGACCATGGCCGCCGTGGCGGCGGGCGCCGCCACCCTCGCCCTCGCGGCGTGCGGAGCGGCGACCGCGGTCACCGGCGCCTCCTCGAGCAGCGAGGCGGCGGCGAGCAGCACCTCGAGCTCGAGCACCTCGGCGAGCAACGACATGCTGTCGAGCCTGGACCTGACCACCCTCGACACCCACTACGACGAGGACGACCTGAACTGGGACGAGGCCGACGAGCAGGCGATCACCCTCTCCGACAACGGCTCGACCTCCGACTCCTCGGGGGTGAGCGTCGACGGCTCGACCGTGACGATCACCGAGGGCGGCGTGTACCGGGTCTCCGGGTCGCTCAGCGACGGCCAGCTGGTCGTCGACGCCCCGGACGACGAGGACGTCACGATCATCCTCGACGACGCCTCGATCACCTCGAGCAGCGGCCCCGGCATCTCCGTGACCAGCGCGGACGAGGCGACCCTGTATCTGGCCGACGGCACCGAGAACTCCGTCGAGGACGGCTCCGACTACGAGGTCGCGGACGATGCGACGCCCGTCGCGGCGATCGCCTCCGCCTCCGATCTCACGATCTCCGGCAGCGGCGCGCTCTCGGTCACCGGAAACACGAACGACGGCATCTCCACGAAGGACGGCCTCGCGATCGTCGGCGGCGACCTCACGGTCACCGCGGCCGACGACGGCATCCGCGGCAAGGACTACGTGGACATCACCGGCGGCACCTTCGACATCACCAGCGGCGGCGACGCCATCAAGTCCGACAACTACGAGGACGAGGACCGCGGCTGGGTGCTCATCACCGCCGGCAGCTTCACGATCGACGCCGGCGACGACGGCATCGACGCCGAGCAGGCGATCGAGGTCGCCGACGGCACGCTGACCATCGAGAAGTCGCAGGAGGGCCTCGAGGCGAACGACGTCATGATCGAGGGCGGCACCGTGGACATCACGGCCTCGGACGACGGCATCAACTCCACCGCGGCGACCACCGAGGAGGAGGCCGCGGCGGAGGAGTCGTCGGACGCCTCGAGCTCCTCGGATTCCACCGACTCCACGGACTCGAGCAGTTCGAGCGACAGCACCGACGCCCAGCAGCAGGGCCCGGGCGGGGGCAGCGAGGAGGACGACGGCTCGTGGCTGTCGATCTCCGGCGGCACCGTCACCATCGACGCCGACTACGACGGCCTCGACTCGAACGGCTCCATCTCGCTGACCGGCGGCGACACCACCATCACGAGCGCCGACAACGGCGGCGACTCACCCGTCGACGCCAACGGCGACGTGTCCTTCGACGGGGCGACGCTGACGGCGAACGGCACCGAGATCACGTCGGCCGACGACCTGCAGTCGCAGGCCGGCGGCATGGGCGGTGGCCAGGGCGGCACGCCTCCCGACCAGCAGAGCAGCGATGCGGGCACGGACTCCGCGTCCTCGACGACCGACTCCTGACGTCGGGCCCCCAGCGACCGGCCGCCCCACAAGATATGAGCGTGGCGGACCAGAATCCGTGGATCCTGCTCCGCCACGCTCATATCTTCACGCCCGCGCCGGCACCTCCGTGCCCGCGCGGGCTCGGGCGTCAGCCCTTGAACGCGACCTTCTGCTCGGCGATCAGGCCGTGCAGGAACTCGGCGGCCCATTCGCGGGTGAGCGCCTCGGTGGGCCGGAAGGTGCTGCCGGAGACCACGCCCTCCTTCTTCAGCCAGGCGATCTGGCGGGCGAAGGTGGAGCTCGCCGGCACGTCGCCGAACGGCGCCTTGGTCGGCTTCGGGGCGGACGGGGAGCCCGCGTACCGGTAGAGGTAGGCGGCGCTCTCCTGGCGGCTGACGGCCTGGGTGGGGCGGAAGGTGCCGTCGGAGTAGCCGCCGACGATCCCCTCCTGCTTCGCCCAGATGATCGCCCGGTAGTTGTTCGTCTCGCCCTGCTCGACGTCGCGGAAGGGCTCGTTGCGCGGCAGGCGCACCTCGGGCTTCCCGGCAGCCCGGTAGAGGAACGCGGCGAGCGCCGCGCGGGTGACCTTCTTGCGCGGGGCGAAGGTGTCGTCGGCCCGGCCGGGGATGATCCCCTTGAGGGCCGCCCACTGGATCGCGTCGTAGTGCTCAGAGCCCTTCTTCACGTCGCTGAACTCGGTGCGCGCGGGCAGGATCTGCACGACGGTCGGCTTCGGGCCGGTGCCCTCGAACTCGGGCCAGTAGGAGACCTGCTCGTCGAAGGTGCCGTCCTCGCCCGGGTGCTGGACCGAGACGAAGGCGGTGCGGTCCTGGTCGCGCACGATCGGGCCGCAGGTCTCGGCGTCCACCGGGACGGAGGCGAACTGCTCGACCTTGCCGCGCTGGTTCCCCTCGAGGGTCACGCGGAACAGGCCGTCGTTGAAGCCGATGGTGCTCGGGGCGCCGTCGGTCGAGATCCAGAGGTTCCCGACGGAGTCGAAGGCCAGGTTGTCCGGGCAGGAGATCGGCGAGACCTTCTTCTTCGGGAAGCCCGAGAAGTAGGTCGAGGTGTTCTGCGCAGGATCGCCGCACACGAGCAGCACGTTCCAGGCGAAGGAGGTGCCGGACTGCGTGCCCAGCTCGTCGATCTCGACGACGTGGCCGTCGCGGTTGACGGTGCGGGGGTTGACCTCATCGGGCCCGGCCTTGCCCTCGGTGCCGCGGCCGTCGTTGTTCGTGCAGGCCACATAGACCTTGCGGCTCTTCAGCGAGGGCTCGACGTCCTCGCAGCGGTCCATCTTCGTGGGCCCGACCTTGTCGGCCGCGAGGCGGGTCTTCACGAGCACCTCGTCCACGTCCATGCCCTCGACCTCGGACTTGCCGTCCACGATCAGCGGGATCCAGCGGCCGGTGCCGTCGAAGGAGCCGTCCTTCGGGACCGCTCCCGAGCCGTTGATGGTGCCCGAGTTGCCCTCGAACTTCGCGACGTAGAGGTCGCCCTCCTCGAGGAGGGTCATGTTGTGCTTGCGGTTGCCCTCCTTGTACTTCTTCGCGGAGACGAACTTGTAGAGGTAGTCGAACTTCTCGTCGTCGCCCATGTAGGCGACCGCGTGGCCGTCCTCGGCGATGATGACGTTCGCGCCCTCGTGCTTGAAGCGGCCCATCGCGGTGTGCTTGCGCGGGGTCGACTCGGGGTCCCACGGGTCCACCTCGACGATCCAGCCGAAGTGGTGGGCGGAGTTCTCGTAGCCGTCGTTCGTGGTGTCGAAGCGCGGGTCCACGTTCTCCCAGCCGCGGGCGGTGGCCTTCGCGCTCATGCCGTAGCGCTTGTCCTCGTCGGTGTCGCCGGCGGTGCGGAAGTAGCCGTTGAAGTTCTCCTCGCCGCTGAGCTGCGTGCCCCACGGGGTGAGGCCGCCCGAGCAGTTGCCGAAGGTGCCGCGGGTGGCGTTGCCGCGGGGGAAGTCCTTGGTCTTCAGCAGATCGGAGAAGCGGGCGGGGCCGGTGAAGGCGTACTTCGTGTCGGCGAGGAAGCGGCGGTTCAGCTCGGCGTCGACCACGTACTCGTACGGCGAGTCGTGGTCCTCGCGCTGCAGCTCGACGACGGTCAGGCCGTGGGCGTTCAGGCCCACCTCGGCGACGGTCTCGGCGTCGGTGTCCTCCGGCAGCATGATGTTCTCGTTGGTGTACTCGTGGTTCACGAACATCACGGCGCGCAGGCCGTCCGAGTCCGGGATCTCCTGGATCTCGGTGTAGTCGTTGTTGTAGCCGAACTGGCGCTTCTGCGCCTCGCCGGTCTGGGCGCCCCAGTCGAAGTCGGGGGCGTCGGAGAACAGCTTGTCGCCCCACTTGATGATGGGGTGCCACTCGAAGCCCTCGGGGACGGTGAACTCGTCGACGGTGTAGTCGACGGGGTCGATCGCGTCGAAGCGCAGCGGGCTGCCGTTCGGGGCCTTGGGGCCCTTTCCGGCGTCGGCCAGGGGGCCGACGGGGGCCGCGTCGGCCGACGGAGCGCCCGCGGTGCCGGCGACGGCGATCGCGAGGGCACCCGCGGCGGTGCCGCCGAGCATGGCGCGGCGGCTCAGCGCGGCCGAGGCGACGTCACGGAAGTATGAGTTCGACGAGCTGTTGCAGGTCTCGCCGAGGCACGCGTTCGCGCACTTCAGGGCACAGGTCACGGGCGACCGCTTGCCGGCCACGTGATCCTTCATGAGCAGAGGGAGCTGGATGACCACGAGGGGTCCTTTCGCGTGGGGACGAGGCCCCGGCGGAAGGATTCCGGCGGCATGCGCAGCGCGGCACGGTCTCCGTCGCCGCACCATCGGGCGCAGCGCGGACTCCGCCGCCGCACCGATGGGCGCGGCGTGATCCTGTGCGGACGCTCGTGTCGCAGTGGCGCGTCCGCACTCCCCCGGGGCGCGAGGGGCGGATCGAGCATGTCGTCCCGGAATGTCCAGGACCCCACGCCGACATGACAGGGAGGTGTCGGGACGGTGAGCGCGACGCGGCGGACGCGCGGCGTCAGTGACCGGAAGGTGCGAAGCGCAGGCTCGTGCCGGGCGGGAGCTGGGCGAGCAGGGGGAGATCGGCCTCGTCGACCACCGCGATCACAGGATATCCGCCGGTCACGGGGTGGTCCGCGAGGAACACGACGGGCAGCCCGGAGGGCGGCAGCTGGATCGCTCCTGGCACCAGGCCCTCGCTCGCGAGCTCCTCGGTGCGCACCCGGCGCATGGGCGCGTCGCCGTCGGCCGCCTCGAGGCGCGCGCCCACCCGGTCGCTGTGGCCGCCGACCACCCAGGTCCGTCCGAGCAGGGCGTCGTCCTCGGCCCAGTCCGCCCGCGGGCCGCGTCGGATCCGGAGCACGGCACCGGTGAGGCCGCCGGCGGCCGAGTCCTCCGCTGCCGCGCCGTCCGACGGTGCATCGCCCGCGGCCGCGTCGTCCGACGGCGCGTGGTCCGCGGCCGCGTCGTCGTCGAGGTCCGGGGCCTGCGGAGACCGGGGCAGGACGGTTGCGGGCTCCTCGGGGGAGCCGACGCTGCGGTGCGCGTCCGCCTGCCCGATGGCGAGCACGTCGCCGGCGGCGAGGGGGCGAGGGCCGAGGCCGGAGAGGGTGTCCGCCGCGCGGCTCCCGAGCTGGGCGGGCACGTCGATGCCTCCGCGCACCGCGACGTATCCGCGCAGTCCCGACGTCGGCGCGGCGAGGGCGAGCGTCTCGCCGTCGCGCAGGCCGAAGGGTTCGCACAGGGAGACGGGGAAGCCCGCGTCCTCGCGCGCGGCCGCCTCCTCTCCCTCGTCGAGGTCGCTCTCGTCCTCCTGCGCGGCCTCGGCGTCGGCCCGGTGGATCCTGGCCTCGCCGATCGCCCCGGACAGCGCGAGGACGAGGTCGCCGCGGGCGCGCACGCGGAGCCCGCCCAGCAGCGTCTCCAGGACCGCCGCGTCCGGGGCGTTGCCCACCAGGCGGTTCGCCTGGCGGGCCGAGGGGCCGTCGGCCGCACCGGAGCCCGTGACCCCGAGGTCGCCGAGACCGGGCCGGCCGGAGTCCTCCACGAGGGTGCGCGGGCCGGGGGCGAGGACCTCGAGCGCGGCCGATCCTGCGGCGACATCCGGGAAGGGGCGCGGGGCGGGCTGCGCCTCGCCGGTGGCCGCGGCGCCGTCCGAGGCGGCATCGTCAGAGGCCACTCCGTCCGCCGTCCCCTCGTCGACCGTCCCGCGCCCGCGCCGCATCACCCGCGCGCTCTCGCGCCGTGCCTCGAAGCGCACGGTGTCGCCGGGGCGGATGAGCGCGGGATCCTTCGCGTCGGGATCGAAGAGGACGGCGTCGGTGCGGCCCACGAGCTGCCAGCCGCCGGGCGAGGCCTTCGGGTAGACGGCCGAGAACTCCCCGGCGAGCGCGACCGCTCCCGCCGGGACGCGGGTGCGCGGGCTGTCCCGGCGGGGGACCGCGAGGCGCGCGTCGCCGCCGGTCAGGTACACGAATCCAGGGGCGAATCCTCCGAAGGCCGCCGTCCAGGGCGTGCCCGTGTGGGCCGCGACGACGGCCTCGGCGCTCAGCCCGGTGGCGCGGGCGACCTCCTCGAGGTCCTCCCCGTCGTAGACGACGCCGATCCGGCGGGTCCGTCCCGTCGAGGCCTTCCCCGCCTCCGGGGTGCGCGCGGCGATCTCCTCGGCGGCCGCGAGGGCGTCGGCCGAGGTCCCGAAGCGCACGAGCACGGTGCGGGCGGCGACCACGCTCCACTCCTGGCCGGGCAGCGGCGCGGTGCGCACGGAGTCGTTCCAGGCCAGGGCGTCCTCGAGGCTGGGCAGCTCGAGAAGCAGGGCCCGCTCCCCCATCGGCAGCACGCGGGGCGAGGCCGCGCCGGCTCCGTCCCCGCGCTTCGCGGCGCGTCCGCGTGTGGGCCTCGGGTTCGTGTCGCGGGCCTTCCCCGCCCAGTCCTCGCGGGGGCTCATGCGAAGCTCCGGACGTCCACGCCCGCGTCCTCGAGGCCGCGGCGCACGGCGCGGGCGAGGTCGACGGCGCCTGGGGTGTCGCCGTGCAGGCAGATGCTCGTCGCCTCGGGTCGCAGGACCGTCCCGTCCGTCGCCTCGATCTCTCCGCTGGTGGCGAAGCGGACCATGCGCTCGGCGACCTCACGGGGGTCCTCGATCACCGCACCGCTCTCCCGTCGCGGCACGAGCGTGCCCGAGGGGGTGTAGGCGCGGTCGGCGAAGGCCTCGCCGATCACCGCGATCCCCGCTTCGCGCGCGAGCTCGGCCGCACGGGAGCCGGGCAGCAGGAGCAGGGCGAGCGCGCCCGACCCTCCTGCGCCGTCGGGCCCGCCCGGCCCGTCGTTCGCGCCGGCCGCATCGGCCGCGTCGGCCGCTCCGCCGAGGGCCCGCACCGCGTCGACGACCGCGCGGGCATGCTGCTCGTGGTGGACGATCGTGTTGTAGAGGGCGCCGTGCGGCTTCACGTACGTGACGCCGGCGCCCTCCGCGCGGGCCATGCCCTGCAGGGCGCCGATCTGGTAGATCACGTCGTCGGCGAGCTCGTCGGGACTCGCGTCGACGAAGCGCCGGCCGAAGCCGGCGAGGTCGCGGTAGGAGACGTGCGCGCCGATCGTGACACCGCGCGCGGCCGCCGCGCGCACCGTGCGCCGCATGTGCGAGGGGTCCCCGGCGTGGAAGCCGCAGGCGATGTTCGCGCTGGTCACGACGTCGAGAATCGCCTCGTCGTCGCCCATGGTCCAGGCGCCGAAGGACTCGCCGATGTCGCTGTTCAGATCGATCGTGCTCATGGGGCCTCTCCGTCGACGCTCGTGGACGCATCTCCGCTCCAAGGATCGCAGACTCCCCCGACAGCCGGCCCGGACCGCGATCCCGGACATTCCGTGCGACCGATCGGGTGACTTCGCGCCCAACCCATAAGCATCCCTAGGGTCACCCGAGTACGCTCGTCCCCATGGATCCTCGTCGTGTGCTCATCTTCCGGACGGTCGTGCGCAACGGCACCATCGGTGGTGGTGCCCGCGAGCTCGGCTGGACCCAGCCGGCCGTCTCCCAGCATCTCGCCGCCCTCGAGAAGGAGGTCGGCACCCAGCTGCTGCTGCGCTCCTCGAGCGGCGTCACACCCACCGAGGCGGGACAGCGCCTGTTCCGCCACTCCGAGCGGATCGCCTCCTCGCTGCACGCCGCCGAGGAGGAGCTCGCCGAGATCACGGCGCTGCGCCGCGGGCGCGTGCGCTTCGCGACGTTCCCGTCGGCCGCGGCGCTGCTGCTGCCGCCCGCGCTCGCGCGCATGGGCCGCGAGGCCGAGGGCGTCGACGTCACCTTCGACGAGCTCGAGCCGCCGGATGCGATCCAGAGCCTGCTCAGCAACGATCTCGACCTCGCGCTGGTCTTCCGCTACGAGGGCACCGCCGTGGACGCCGAGGGCGCCCTCGAGTGGACACCCGTGCTCGACGACCGCGTGCTCGCGGTGCTGCCGAAGGACCACGCCCGGGCCGAGGACCCCGACCTCACCATGGCCGACCTCGCCGAGGAGGAGTGGATCGCGGGCTGCGAGCGGTGTCGCGCGAACCTGCTGGTCAACGCGCAGCGCGCGGGGTTCAGCCCGAGGGTCCGGCACACCACCGACGATGCGATCGTGGTGCAGCGCCTGATCCAGCACAGCGGCGGCATCGCCCTGCTGCCCGAGAGCGCGATCGAGGCCGCGCCGTGCGCGGACGTCACCGTGCGCCCGCTGACCGGGCTCAACGAGCGCACGATCGGCCTGATCAACCGCCCCGGCGCGACCGCGATCCCCGCGGTCAAGGCGCTGCGCGACGCCCTCATCGACGTCGCGGCGGAGCGCTCGAGCGCCGCCGTGATGATCTGAGGTCCGACAGGGACCCGAGGATCGAAGGACTCGAGGAGAAGCCGATGGAGCCGACGATCGCCCCCGACGCGGGCCGACGGATGAGCCGCGCGAGCTTGTGGGTCCGCCCCGTGCTGATGACCGTGGGCGGGCTCGCGGTGGCCGCGCTGCTGCTGCTCGCCGATCAGGAGATCGCGGCGGCGGTGCTCGTCGTCGCGGCCGTGTTCATGGGCTACTGGACCTCGCCGCTGCGCGCCGGGCGCCACGAGCCGTTCGCCCAGGCGCTCTCGCGCCGCGACGACGCCCACGCGATCATCCTCTGGGCCCCCGGCGATCCGCTCTCGGCGCGCCTGCAGACCGCTGTGCGCGGCGACCGCGAGGACGTGGCCTGGGTGAACGTGCTGCGCGACCCGTGTGCGATCGAGTTCCTCGAGGCCCACGGCGGTCGCGGCGCGCTGCCGCTCGTGGTGGTCGGCTCGACCGTGCTGCGAAGGGCGACCGCGAGCCAGTACCTCGAGGCGAAGGCCGAGGGCGAGCAGCGATCCGCCGCAGCGGGCTGAGGCCGCGGCGCGGGCGAGCGGCCGACGCGGCCAGATGACGCGCTCAGGCGACGTGCTCGGGAGACCCGCTCAGGACCGGGTGTACTCCGCGAGCACCACACCGGACTCGAAGGCGCGCGTGTTCGCGCGCGTCCACGCCGAGGGCGCGTACGGGCGTCGGCCGAAGAGCGGCACGCCCCCGCCGAGCAGGACCGGGTTGATCTTCAGGGCGAGTCGATCGATCTCGTCGGCGAGCTCCGCGGCGAGCGCTCCTCCGCCGCACAGCCAGATCCCCCTGCCCTCCTCCTGCTTGAGCGCGCGGACCCTCTCGACGGGGTCCGCATCGGTGAAGGTCACGCCGTCGCTGCCCGATGGAGCCTCGTGGGAGCGGGTGAAGACGATCTGCCGCAGGTGCTGGTAGGGGTCGGCCAGGTGGTGATCGGGCAGGCCCACGCCGTAGGTGTTCCAGCCCATGACCACGGTGTCGAAGGGACTGTCCTCGACCTCGAGCCCGACGGCGCGGGCGAGGGCGGTCGGCGCGGTCCCGCGGAAGCGCTCCCAGAGGAGTCCCATGTGATCGCCCTCGGCGAGGAAGGCATCGAACTCACCACCCGGACCGGCGATGTACCCGTCGAGGCTCACGGCGACGTAGTAGGTCAGCTCGCGCATGGGGTTCCGTTCTGGAGTGGGGCGTCAGCGGGGCTGGCACCGAGGGGCGCCGGCGGGCATGGTCAGGCGCCGTCGGACGACGGACGCGGTCAGGAGCCGAGGGAGCCGAGGGAGCCGATGACCACGTTCCAGGTGTGGATCTCGCGCTCGGCGATCAGGCCCTCGCGGCGGAACGGATCGTCCTCGAGCGCCGATTCGACGGCGGCGACGTCGGCCGCCTCGACGAGCAGGAGGGCGCGAGCGCCCTCGGTGTCGGTGTACGGGCCGCTCGCGATGATCGTGCCGCGCTCCTGCAGGCCGCCCAGGAACTCCCGGTGGGAGGGGCGGTGCTCGTCGAGACGGGTCGGGTCGTTCGCGTAGTGGTAGGTGACGGCGAAGGTGATCACGGGTGCTCTCCTCGTGCTCGACGGTCGGGCTGCCCGGCGCCCACCGGGACGACTCGCGGCGGCGCTGGTCACAGCAGGATAGGTCGTCGACGCCCGCGCAGCGAGGCCCGTCCGCAGGCCGCGAATCCCGTCACGACCCGCGCCGCGTGGGTCAGGCGCTGACGACCCCGCCCGCGAGCAGGCCCAGCAGCACCAGCGCGACGATGATGCGGTAGACGATGAACGAGGTGAACGAGTTCTTCGAGACGAACCGCAGCAGCCAGGCGATCGACGCGTAGGCCACGACGAACGACACCGCGGTGGCGATGATCGTCGACCCCCACCCCACAGCGTCGGAGATGTCGCCGGCCGAGCCGACGGCCTCGAGCCCGCCCGCAGCGACCAGCGCAGGGATCCCCATGAAGAAGCTCAGGCGGGTCGCGGTGACCCGGTCAAAGCCGAGCATGAGCCCCGCGGAGATCGTCGCGCCCGAGCGGGAGACGCCGGGGAACAGTGGCGCGAGCGCCTGGAAGACGCCGATGATCAGCGCATCGAGCACCGAGACATGGTGCATCTCCTTGGCGACGACCTGGTTCGCCTGGATGCGATCGGCCGCCCACATGGCGAAGGACCACACGAACAGCGCGATCGCGATCACCCACATGCTGCGCAGCGGGCCCTCGATGAGGTCCTTGAAGGCCAGGCCCACGACCGCCACGGGGATCGACCCCACGATGACGCCCCAGCCCAGCGTGTAGTCCGGGTCGGTGCGCGCCTCGGCGCTGACCAGCCCGCGCACCCAGGCGACGGCGATCCGCACGATGTCCTTCCAGAAGTACAGGATCGCGGCGATGATCGCTCCGACCTGGATCACCGCCGTGAACGCGGTCATGCCGCGGGAGTCGATGTCGTAGCCCAGGAGCTTCTCGACGATATTCAGGTGGCCGGTGCTGGAGACCGGGAGGAACTCGGTGATCCCCTCGATGATGCCGAGGAGGATCGCATGCAGCCAGTTCACGGGCGTCTCCGGATGTCGGTGCGGACAGGACGCCCGGAGCATATCGCCGAGGCGCGGGGCGAGCCTGAGCGGCGCGGGCGACGTCCTGACCCGGGCGGAGGGTCGGCCCGGGCGGAGTGCTGACAGCCCTTCGATGTCGCTGGGTGAGGTCTCGAGCTCATATACGCGGTGAGACCTCACCCAGAGACATCGAAGGCCTGCGACCTAACCCCGGAAAGGGTGGAAAAGGACACCAACTCCGGACCGAGGCCGGAACCGCGGCAGAACGTGCCCCCACCTCACACTTGTCAACTCCTCCGGATTTCCGTAATCTCCATGTCGGCAGGCGATGACACCGACGATCGGCACGGTTGACCGCGGGTGACGACGAGGAGGAACGATGGCTCGAGGAATGGCGAACAGCGAGGAAGCGTCCACGCAAGCTCCGTCGGGCGCGTCCATCCCCGACTCCACCCCTAGCTCGACCTCGACCTCGACCTCGACCTCGACCTCGACAGGCAGCCTCGAGGACCGCATGGACCGGATGGAGCAGAGGCTCGAGGGCGTCCTGGCGCGACTGGAGTCAGCAGCGGGAGAGTCCTCCGCTCCGTCGGGCGCCGGTGGGGAACCAGCCTCGTCGGACGCGGTCGATCCCGCCACCGACCCGACCGATCCGGCCGACCCCACCGCCTCGGACCGATTCTGGGCGCTGAACGCGCTGAAGTCGCAGCTCCCCACGCCCGGCGGCGTGGTCTACGCGGGCGCTGTCGACCTCCCGATCGGCCATGTCGAGTACCAGTGGGGCCGCCCCACCGATCCGCTGCTGCGCGCGGACTGGGCCGATCGGGCGGAGCGCGTCGCGGCGCTCGGCCACCCGCTTCGGCTCTCGCTGCTGCAGAAGCTGCTCGAAGCCGAGTGCACGGTCGCCCAGCTCGTCGACGAGCTGGACCTCGCCTCGACGGGGGTCGCCTACCACCACCTCCACCAGCTGCAGAGCGCCGGCTGGGTCACCTCGCCCGCCCGCGGGAGCTGGGCGATCCCGGCCACGCGGGTGGTGCCCCTGCTCGCGATCATCACGGCCCTCGAGGAGGCGTGAACGATGAGCGATGAACCCACGACCGCCGCCGCGGACAGCGACGGCACGGGATCCGAGGGCCCGGCGTCGGGCGCCCCTGACATCGTCCGCCCCTCCCGCCGCACAGTGCTCGGGGTCGGCGCGGTCTCGGCCGTCGCGCTGCTGGGCACGGGCGCGCTGGCCGGCCCCCGACCTGCGCGGCTCGGCGCACCGACGGGCGACCAGGATCTCGCATCCGAGCTCGCCGACCACCTCACCGGCCAGCGCACCGTCGCGTGCGCCCTGATCGACGGCGACGACGTCCGCTTCGCGGGCTTCGGGGCCGACGAGCACCGGGAGTTCGAGGTCGGCTCGGCCACGAAGACGTTCACCGCGGCGCTCGTGATGGACGCCGTCCGCCGTGGCGAGCTCGACCTCGAGGCGAGCGTGCAGGACGTGCTCGGCGCGAGCGCGAAGGGTTCGGCCATCGCGGACGTGACCGTGCGCGAGCTCGCGAACCACACCTCGGGCATCCCGTCCCTGCCGGGCCCCGTGCTCGCGAAGAATCTCTGGCGCACACCCCTGCACCGCGATCCGTACGCGGGTGTCAGCGCGCCGGAGGTCGTGGACCTCGCCGTGGACGCGTCGCCCGTGGGCCGCGGCTCGGTCGCCTACTCCAATCACGGCGTCGCCCTCGAAGGGCAGCTCGTCGCCCACGCCGCCGGCGCGTCCTGGCCGGACCTGCTCGCGGAGCGCGTGCTCACGCCGATGGACCTCGCGGCCACGCGCGCCCCGATCACCGCCTCGCGGCTCGGCGCGCAGTCCCCGACGGGCTTCACGCGCACCGGTCACCGCAGCGCGGCGTGGACCATGGACGGCTTCGCGCCGGCGGGCGGCGTCCGTTCGACCGCGGCCGACATGGTCGCGTGGGTGCGCTCGATGATGGACGGCTCCAATCCCGGGGCCGACGGGGTCAGACCCACCGCGCAGCAGGACGAGTCGACCTCTGTGGGCGTCAACTGGTTCACGACGGCGCTGGCGGGCGGCGGCTCCGCCGTCTGGCACAACGGCGAGACCGGCGGCTTCCACAGCTTCTGCGGCTTCTCGCCCGAGGCGGAGCGGGGGTGGGTCCTGCTCTCGGACACGGCCGACTCCGGGACCGATGACCTCGCCTTCCGCATCCTCGGCAGCGAGGTCGCCGCATGAACGTCTCCACTCTGCTGCTCGCCCTCGCTCCCTACGGGGCGGCACTGCTTCTCGCGCTGCTGCTGATCCTCGAGCTCGTCCACATGCTGCTGGGGCGCCGCCACCCGCTGCGCATCCTCGATCACGTGCTGAGCTGCGGGTTCTTCCTGCTGCTCGGGGGCCTGATGGTGCCGATCGGCGGCGCGCTCACGATCGTCTGGTGGGTGTTCGTGGCGCTATCGCTCGGCGCGGCGGCGGTCGCCCTCGCACGCAGCCGGGCCGCTGCCCCGACGGCGGTGACGGCTCCGGGCGGCGCGCTCCCTGCACGCGGCACTCCTGGGGTTGCATCGGCGCGGCGGGACCGCCGTCGTCTCCGTCGGGCGACACGGCCATCGGTCCTCGAGGTGGCGATCACGGTCGCCCTGTTCGCGGGTGCCGCGGCGCTCTGGCTCGTCGCCGGCTGATCCCGCGGCCCCGGCTCCGCCGCACGCCGCACCCATCCGCAGCCCGTACCCCTTCCGAAGCTCCCGCCCAGCCCTCGAGAAGTACGAAGTCGTTGCCAAAACCGGTCTTGGCAACGATTTCGTACTTCTCACGGATCGGACGGGGGCTCGAGGGTCGGATAGCGGCTCGATGAGCGGAGAGCGGCTGAGCGAGTGGCGCCCCGCCCCTCAGCGCGCGCGGACGGGCAGCCAGTCCAGGACGTCCTGGATGCCGCGGTCCCAGAAGTCCCAGGCGTGGATGCCGGGGCGCAGGCGGGAGGTGAGGTCGACGCCCCGCTCCTCGGCCAGGTCGATGAACGCCTGGTTCTGCGTGACCAGGTGGTCCTCGGTGCCGCAGTCCAGGAACAGCTGCGGCAGAGCGGTGGGATCGGCCGAGCCGAGCAGGCCCAGGAGATCGTCGGCCGTGCCCGCGATGTCCTGACCGCCCCAGATGCGCTGGGCGAGCTGGCCCGCATGCTGACTGAGGTCGAGGGCCGTGGGATCCAGCGCGCCGGAGAGCGAGGCGGCGGCGGCGAAGCGCTCGGGGTGGTTCAGGGCGAGCTTGAAGGCGCCGAACCCGCCCATGGACAGGCCCGTGACGAAGGTGTCCTCGCGCGCGGTGGAGATCCGGAACGTGCGTGCGAGCAGCTGCGGAAGCTCCTCGGAGACGAAGGTCCAGTACTTCTCGCCGACGGCCTCGTCGGTGTAGAAGGAGCGGCGCACCTCGGGCATGACCACGGCGATCCCGCGCTCGGAGGCATAGCGCTCGATCGAGGTGCGGCGCTCCCAGATCGTGCAGTCGTCGCTCAGCCCGTGCAGGAGGTAGAGCACGGGGACGCCGCGCGAGGCGACCCCGTCGCCGCCTGCAGCGCCTGCGTCGTCGGCCCCTCCCATCCCGATGCCGGCCGCCTCCTGCGGCATGAGCACCACCATCGAGGTGCCCATGCCGAGGGACTCGGCGAAGAAGTCGGTGCGCATGCGGATCATGGGGGCTCCTCGTGGCTCTGCGGTGCGTGGCTCAGCGGTCGGCGGCTCAGCGGGCGCGGGGCCTCGCCCGTCACTCGTGCGCGGCGCCGCCCCGGTGGATCCGCCTCAGTATCCCAGCAGCCGACCCACGGCGGGCTGCCGGCGGGCATAGGCGTCGACGAGCTTCCCGCCCAGGTCCACCGAGCGCACGAGCGGGTGCGTCGAGAAACCCTCCCAGGCGGCGCGGCGGGCGCGCACCGGATCGCCGACGGTCGCGGCCTCGAGGATGCAGCGCTCCGCGCCGCGCTGCTGCGCCATCAGTCCGAGCTGCTCGAGCGGGACGGGGCCGACGGCCTGCGGGTGGACGCCGTCGCCGTCGACCAGGCAGGGGACCTCGAGGACGAGGTCGTCCGGGAGCTGCGGGACGATGCGCCCGGAGGGGTCGGCGGCGGCGGTCGATGATCCGGCCGGCGCATTGCCGACGTCCAGGATCATCCGCTCGGTGCGGCCGCTCGCGATCGCGGTCATCAGGCGCAGCGCGACCTCCTGGTAGCCGCCCCCGGCGACGTCCTCGGGACGGCGCTCCTCGTCGGCCTCCCGGGACTCGGCCATGTAGGTCGCCTCGCGCTCGTGCAGCGTCGCGCGCCAGGCCGCGAGCGGCCCGTCGCAGCAGGCCTCCGACTTCTCCGCGGCCTGCCCGTAGAACCGGCCCTGCTGCTCGACGAGGAACTCGCCGCGGGTGGTGCCTGCCTCGAGGATCCGCTCCCGGGCCTGTTGGGTGAACAGGTAGTAGTAGAGGTACTCGTTGGGCAGGGCGCGCATGGCGCGCACCCAGTCGAAGCCGACGAGCCGCGCCTCCTCGATCTGCTCGAGGGCGGCGTCGTCGGCGAGGATCCCCGGCAGGCGGTCCTCCCCATCGACCGAGAGGCCGCGCAGCCAGCCCAGATGGTTCAGGCCCACGTAGTCGATGCCGATGCGGTCGAGGGCGTCGGGTGCGTCGACGTCCTCGCCGATCAGGCGGCTCACGCGGCGCACCAGGCCGATCGGGGTGTCGCAGATGCCCACCACGCGGTCGCCGAGCACGGAGCGCATGGCCTCCGTGACGATGCCCGCGGGATTCGTGAAGGTGATGGTCCAGGCGCGGGGCGCGACCTCGGCGAGGGTGCGGGCGATCTCGAGGGCGACGGGCAGCGTGCGCAGGGCGTAGGCGAGGCCGCCGGCGCCCACGGTCTCCTGGCCCAGCAGGCCCAGGTCGAGGGCGACGCGCTCGTCCACGGTGCGCCCCTCGGCCCCGCCCACGCGCACGGCGCTGAACACGAAGTCCGCGCCGACCACGGCCTCACGCAGGTCGGTGGTCACGATCAGGCGGGGCAGAGGGCCGACGGTCCGCCCCTGTGCGCGCAGCTCGGCCCCGAGCTCCTCGACGACCCGTTCGATGGTCCGCAGGCGGGAGGGATCGACGTCCTGCAGGACGATCTCGTCGATCGTGAGCCCGGTGGCGCCGGTCGCGGCGGCCTCGTAGACGAGCGGGACGCGGAAGCCTCCGCCGCCCAGGATGGTGAGCTTCATGGGGTGAGGACCTCCAGGTCGGAGTCGGGGGGAAGGTCGAGTTCGCGGGCCGAGGGCTTCCTGTCCGTGACGAGCTGGTCGAAGCGCGCGAGCGGCGCGACCTCGAGGTACCCGGTGCCGGGGAGCTTCTCGTGGTCGGCCAGCAGGCAGGAGACGGTCGCGATGTCGAGCAGTCCGCGCTTGATCGGCACCTCGCTGGGGGTCGTGTCCAGCACGGTCCCGTCGGCCCGGATCCCGGAGGTGCCCAGGAAGGCGCGGTCCACGCGCAGCTGGCGCAGCGCGGACTCCGTGAGCGGCCCGACGAGGCTGCCGTAGGTGGGGCGCAGGATCCCGCCGAGCACCACGAGCTCCACGTCGCGCGCCCCCGCGAGCCCCCGCACGACGGCGAGGGAGGAGGTCACCACGGTGATGGAGCGGCCCAGCAGGAAGGGGCACATGGCGGCGACGGTGGTGCCGATGTCCAGGGCGATGACGTCCCCATCGGCCACCTGGACCGCCGCTCGCTGCGCCATCTCGCGCTTGGGGCCGACGGCGTCGCGGGCGACCTGCTCGAAGCGTCGCGGGTCAGGCTCGGGATGCGCGTCGCCGCGCGGGTCGCAGGCGCCGCCGCGCACCCGCCGCACCTGTCCGTCCGCGGCGAGCTGCTCGAGATCCCGTCGGATCGTCGCCTCCGAGGCGGCGAAGGACTGCGCGAGATCGGCGACCGGGACCGAGCCGCGGCGACGCACGGCGGCGACGATCCCACGGCGGCGGTCATCGGTGAGCATGCGGTCAACCTAGCACCGTCCGCGCATCTTCACGCAGTTCCGAACATCAGCATTCATCTTCTCGCATCCTCGCGCAACCTGTGGGAAGCTGAGGTCCCCGCTCCCCTGGAGGACCTCATGCACCGTCGCCAGTTCCTCGCCTCCGCCACCGCCGCGGGCGGCATGGCAGCCCTCGCCGCCTGCGCTCCCGGCACCGGCACGACCGACGACCCCACCGGCCCGTCGGCCGACGAGGTCGACACCGATGTCGCCGGGCTCGGCGACATCACCCTGCGGGTGTGGGACCAGGAGGTCCGCGGCTCGCAGGATGAGGCCATCACCGCCCTCATCAAGGCCTTCGAGAAGAAGTTCCCGAACGTGAAGGTCGATCGCGTCAAGCAGTCCTTCGACGATCTGCAGAAGCAGACCGCCCTCACCCTCTCCGGGGCCGACGTCCCCGACGTCCTGCAGGTCAACAACGCGCGCGCCGACATGGGCGAGTTCGTCAAGGCCGGGCAGCTGCTGGACCTCTCGGGCTACGCCGACGCCTACGGCTGGTCGAAGCGCTTCTCGGACTCCGTGCTCTCCAAGGCGCGCTACTCCGAGGACGCGAAGACCTTCGGCGAGGGCTCCCTGTGGGGCGTGCCGCAGACCGGCGAGGTCTGCGGCATCTACTACAGCGCGAAGAAGCTCCAGGGCATCGGCGCTGAGCCCCCGACCTCGTGGGACGAGCTGCGGACCGTCCTGGAGACCGCCCAGAAGGCCGACGAGCAGCCGATCATGCTCGGCAACCTCGACAAATGGCCCGCGCTGCACGTGTTCGGTCCGCTCCAGGCCGCCTCCGTGGACCCCGAGCAGATCACGAAGCTCGCGATGGGCAACGCGGGCGGCGACTGGACCGACGCGAAGAACGTGGACGCCCTCACCGAGCTCGCCGACTGGGCGGAGAAGAAGTACCTGGGCGACTCGCCCAACGGCCTGGACTACGACGCGGCCTGGGCGGACTTCACCAAGGGCAAGGGCGTGCTGCTGATCGGCGGCTCGTGGCTGGGCACCGACATGGCCAAGGCCATGGGGGACGACCTGCACTTCATGGCCCCGCCCGCCGGCGTCGGCGGCAAGGTCGCGACCACGGGCGGCACCGGCCTGCCCTTCTCGATCCCCGCGAAGGCGAAGAACCAGGTCGCGGCCGCGGCCTACATCGACTTCATCACCAGCGAGGACGCGATGAAGCTGATCGCGGACAACGGGGGCATGCCCGTGCTGGACACCGCGGCGCTCGCTCCGAAGAAGGGCGTGAACAAGGAGATCTTCGAGGCCTTCGACGCGGTCTCGAACGACGGCGTGCTGCTGCCCTACCTCGACTACGCGACCCCCACGTTCTCCGACACCGCGGGCGCGACCCTGCAGGAGCTGATCGGCGGGCAGTCCTCGCCGAAGGACGCCGCCGCGGCCCTGCAGAAGGACTACGCGGACTTCACGGGAGCCTCGTGAGCACGCGCGCAGCGGAGCAGGGGACCACGAGGGACCAGGCGGACGCGGCGAACGCGAGGGCCCGGCGCCGGAGCGCCCCGTCGGCCGTGGTCCGGGGTCGCCTCACGCCGTACCTGTTCCTGTTGCCCGGGTTCGTGGTCTACGGGGCGTTCGCGCTGTACCCGCTCGTGCGCTCGGCCCAGTTCTCGCTGTACGACTGGTCGGGCATCGGCGCCTCGACCTTCGTGGGGCTGGGCAACTACGCGGACCTGCTGCGCGACGGCGGCTTCCTCGCCGCGATCGGCAACGCGCTCGTGCTCATCATCTTCTACGCGCTGCTGCCGCTCGCGATCGGCCTGCTGCTCGCCGCGGTGCTGCGCCGCGCGCAGGTGCGCGGGCTCGGCTTCTTCCGCACCGTGATCTTCCTGCCGCAGGTGGTCGCGCTGGTCGTAGTCGCCGTCGCGTGGAAGCACATCTATGCGCCCGACGGCCCTTTGAACACCGTGCTGCGCGCCGTGGGCCTGGACTCCCTGGCCCGCGGCTGGCTGGGTGATCCCGGCGCGGCGCTGCCGGCCGTCGGTTTCATCGGCACCTGGCTCGAGATGGGTCTGGTGATGCTCCTGCTGCTCGCGGGCATGAGCCGCATCCCCGAGGACCTCTACGAGGCTGCGCGCCTCGACGGCGCCGGGCCGGTGCGGGAGTTCTTCGCGATCACTCTGCCCTCGGTGCGCGGGGAGATCGTCTCGGCGCTCGTGCTGACGATCATCGCGGCCCTGAAGACCTTCGACCTCGTGTACATGACGACCTCGGGCGGGCCGGGCAACGCCACCACCGTGCCCAGCTACGAGGTCTACCGGCGGGCCTTCGAGCTCAAGGACGTGGGCTCGGCGAGCTCGGTCGCGATCGTGCTGACGATCCTCGTGTTCGCGATCAATCTGCTGGTCACACGCATCGACGAGCGTCCGCAGACGCGAGGGGGCCGACGATGAGGGTCTCCACCGCCGAGCGCACCATGAACTACGTCGTCCTCGTGGCGTTCGCCGCCTTCGCGCTGTTCCCCGTCCTCACGATCCTGCGCGACGCCTTCTCCCCGCGCATCGGCGCCGCCGGCGGCATCCACCCGGAGAACCTGATCGACGCCTGGCGCATCGGCGGCTTCGGCGCCTCGCTCGGGAACTCGCTCGTGGTCGCGCTGATCGTCGTGGTGGTCTCCGTGGCCCTGTCCCTGGGCACCGGCTACGCCTTCGGCACCATGCGCTTCCCGGGCTCGCGCGTGCTGTTCCCGCTGTTCCTGCTGGGCCTCATGATCCCCGCCGAGGCGATCGTGATCCCGCTGTTCTACGACCTGCGCACGGTGGGCCTCACCGACACCTATGCGGCGATCGCTCTGCCGCAGATCGCGCAGTCGATCGCCTTCGGCACCTTCTGGATGCGCGCACAGTTCCGCGCCCTGCCGCAGAGCCTCGTCGAGGCCTCCGCGCTCGACGGGGCGGGGCCGCTGCGCACCCTGCTGCGGATCCTGGTGCCGGCCTCGCGGCCCGCGATCGTGACCCTGGTGGTGCTGGTGGGACTGTGGACCTGGAACGAGTTCCTCATCGCCCTGGTGATGACGCCGTCGGGCCGCCACCGCACCGCCCCGCTGGGCCTGGCGAACTTCCAGGGCCAGTACACCGCCGACAACGCCCTGCTCGCCGCGGGCGCGATCATCGTCGCCGCGCCGATGCTGATCCTGTTCCTGGTGCTCCAGCGGCACTTCATCCGCGGCATGATCGACGGCGCCTCGAAGGAATGAGAGACGGAGTGAGAGAGATGGACGAGACCGCACCCACCACGACCTCCGCGGCCGGGGACTGGGACCCGCTGGCCTCCCAGCGCACCCCCGAGGACCCGCCGCTGGACGTGCTGCTCTCGGGCACGGTCTTCTTCGACATCGTGTTCACGGGCCTCGAGCGCATGCCCGCTCCCGGCGAGGAGCTGTGGTCCGAGGGGCTCGGATCGTGCCCCGGAGGGATCGCGAACCTGGCGACGGCGACCGCCCGCCTGGGTCTGCGCACCGGCCTCGTCGCCGGCTTCGGGGACGACGCCTACGCGGACTGGATGTGGGAGACCCTCAGCCGCGACGAGGGCATCGACCTGCACGCCTCACGCCGCTTCCCCAGCTTCCACTCGCCGCTGACCGTCTCCGTGGCCACCCCGGAGGACCGGGCGATGGTCACCCACGGCCACCCCCTGCCCGAGCCGCTCTCGACGCTCATCGACAGGGCGCCCGCCGCCCGCGCGGCCGTCGTGGACCTCGCCGGGGAGACCGCCTGGTGGTCGCGCCTGGCGGAGGCGGGCACGATGATCTTCGCCGACATCGGCTTCGATGCGACCGGCCGCTGGGATCCGGCCGACCTCGCCCCGCTCACCCACTGCCACGCCTTCACCCCCAACGCCGTCGAGGCGATGGGGTACACGCGCACCTCCACCCCGGGCGCCGCCGTGCGAGCGCTCGCCGAGAAGGTGCCGCTCGCGATCGTCACCGACGGCGCCGAGGGCGCCTACGCGATCGACTCCTCGACCGGCGAGGAGGAGTACTGCCCGGCCGTCCCGGTGCGCGCCCTGGACACCACCGGTGCGGGCGACGTGTTCGCCGCAGCGATCGTGCTGGGCACCCTCGCCGGCCGGCCCCTCGAGCAGCGCCTGAAGTTCGCCTCGCTGTGCTCGGCGCTGGCCGTGCAGCAGTTCGGCGGCTCGCTCGCCGCGCCCGGCTGGGGCGACATCACCGACTGGTGGAGGGCGCTGACCAGCTCCTCCGACGGCGGCGACCTGCGTGCCAAGCACACCCGCGACGGCTACTGCTTCCTCGAGGAGGTGATCCCGGACCACGCCGTCCAGGGCAAGCGCCGCGCCCAGGGCACCTTCGCGCTGCGCTCCGACGCCGGGGCGCACTGAGCGCGGGCCGGCAGCATCCCGAGGATCCGTTCGAGGAGGAATGATGATCCCGATCCCCCAGTCCACGACCCGCCCCACCCGCCGCAGCGTCCTGCGCGGCGGCGCCGCCCTCACCCTCGCGGGCGGCGTCGGAGCATTCGCCGGCGGCGCGCTCACCCCTGCCGAGCAGGCCGCGGCCGCCGGCGCCATCGACCTGGACGTGCTGTACATCGGCGCGCACCCGGACGACGAGGCGTGGGCGCTCGCCGCCTTCGGCCAGTGGCACGAGTTCCACGACCAGGAGGCCGGGGTCATCACGGTGACCCGCGGCGAGGGCGGCGGCAACGCCGTCGGCCTCGAGGAGGGCCCCGAGCTGGGCGTCATCCGCGAGGCCGAGGAGCGCACCGCGGTGGGCATCGCCGGCATCCGCCACGTCTTCAACCTCGACGCCGTGGACTTCTACTACACGCTCTCCGCGCCGCTCACCCAGGAGGTGTGGGGTGAGAAGGCCGTGCTCAGCCGCATCATCCGGGTCGTGCGCGCGACGCGGCCGGACGTCATCGTGACGATGAACCCGTCGGCCGTCGAGGGCAATCACGGCAACCACCAGCAGGCGGCGCGCTTCGCCCTCGAGGCCTACCTGATGGCCGGCCGCGAGGACGTCTTCCCCGAGCACTTCGACGAGGGGCTGAAGCCCTTCTCCCCCGCCCGGATCCTGCGCTCGGGCTCCGACGGCACGGGCGGCACCGGCCCGGATGCGGTGGCGGACGGCTTCGAGCCCACCGTCGCCTCGGACCTGGTCTTCGGCGCCTGGAACGGGACGGAGTCCGCGGAGCACGGCACGCGCTGGAGCGCCCTGCTCGACGAGTCGATCCGCTCCTACGCCACGCAGGGCTGGACGGTGAATCCGCCGTCGCCGACCGACCCCGCGAAGATCCCCGTCGCCTGGTTCACGCTCCTCGACTCCCGCACGCCGCTCGCGGATCCCACCAGCGGAGACGAGGCCGCCCTGCGCGGCGCCTCCCTGCCGTCGGCGAAGGGCGGGCTGCCCGAGGGAACCCGCCTGGAGATCACCGCCGACGCCTTCGAGGTGGTCCCCGGCGTCCCGTTCACCGTGGAGGTCACCTCGCGCGCAGCGCGCAGCGCCCTGCCGCGGGCGGAGGTGGCGCTGGAGACGCCGAAGGGCTGGAGCGTGGAGGGGAGGACCTCCCTCGGCACGATCGCGAAGGGACGCAGCGCGACGGCCCGGCTCACCGTCACGCCCGCCTCCGACGCCGAGACCAGGACGGCCGTGCAGCTGACGGCGACTCTGCGCTGCCGGCGGGGCGAGGGCCGCAACGTGCTCCCTCTGCAGGTCTCCGGTCCTGTCCGCGCGGGCCTCGCGCCCCGCTCGGAGATCGCGCAGTTCCTGGACTGGACCGACGACCTGGGCATGCAGCGCCTGGACGCCCTGGTCCCGACGCAGCACGCGCTGGGTTCGGGGCTCACGAGGACGCTCGACGTCGAGGCCCGCAACCTCACCGACGAGGCCCGCTCCGCAGATGTGGAGCTCACGCTTCCCGCGGGCATCACGGCGGACCCCGCGACGCTCACCGTCGCCTCGATCCCTGCTCACGGGACGAAGACCGTGCAGGTCACCCTCGAGAACACGGACGCGTCCCTGCCGACGGCCAACCGCGCACCGCACGGCGGGGTCTACCCGGTGACGGTGCGCACCGTGAGCGACGGCACCGCGCACATGGAGAAGCAGGGGCTCGTGCTCGTGCCCCGGCTGGTCGCGAAGCCCTCGGACGAGGTCGCCGTCGACGGTCGCCGGAAGGACGGCGAGTACCCGGGCGATCCGATCGACGTGGGCACCCTGTGGGAGGGCGCCGAGGTCACCGCGGCGGACGCCTCCGGCTCCGCCTGGGTCACCTTCGACGAGGAGGCGCTCCATGTCTTCGTGCACGTCGTCGACGACACCGAGGGCACGGTGCTCGGGGCCGATGACAACAAGCAGCGCTTCCGCACGGACTCCGTGGAGATCATGATCGACCCGCGCGGCGACTCCGAGTCGACGGCCTCGACGTTCATCCTGGGCATCCTCCCGGACACCCTGGCCGCCGACGGGGCCTCGGCGGGCGTCGCCGCCGGCCGGGACCACGACCAGCACCAGGGCGCGCTCGCGAAGACGGCACCGGGGGTGCGCGTCGCCTCCCGCATCAGCGACCCGTACGAGGGCTACGACCTCGAGGCGACCATCCCCTTCGACGCGCTCCCCAACGGAATCTATCCCGAGCACATCGGCCTGAACGTCGTCGTGTACGACTCGGACACCCAGGACCGCACCGGGCAGTCCCGCATCGGCTGGTCGACCTTCCCCGGCGTGCAGGCCGACCCGTTCCGCTGGGGCGTGCTGCAGCTGCCGCAGGCCGACGCCGGGGACGACGCGCCGCAGGATCCCGTCATCCCGAACACCGCCGCCCGCTCGGTCGAGTCGGCCCAGTCGATCATCCAGTCGGCGGCCGACGGCGTGGGGCTCGGCGGGCGGCCCGACCTGGGGCGCTCCGTGCTGAGCATCCACGACGTGCACAGCTCCGGCGACCGCGTGCGCGCCCGCGTCCGCTCGCGTCGCGGCGGCACCCTGCGTGTTCTCGCCTGGGACGGCGAACGCAGGCTGGGCAGGGCGAAGGAGGTCGAGGTCCGCGCGGGCCGCAGCACGCGGGTCTCCTTCGCGATCGAGGCGCCGAAGGGCGGGTCGTCCGCGCGGCACCGGATCGTCCTCGCCGCTTCCCTCGAGGACTCCGACGGTGCGACGGCGGCCGCGACTGCGAAGGCCTGAGCGGGTCCGCGCCGCCGCTGGCCGCGCCGGCCGCGCCGGCATCGAGCAGGGACTCCTCAGCACCCCGTGACGCCGCTCACCGCACGGGGTAGCGTCGAGCCATGAAGAAGCTCATCGATGCCACGGCCGACGTCGTCGTCGACGCCCTGCGGGGCATGGCCCTCACCCATCCCGATGACCTGCAGGTGGACCTCGAGAACCGCGTCGTGCTGCGCGGTCGCCCCAAGGGCGACGGCAAGGTCGCGATCATCTCCGGCGGCGGCAGCGGCCACGAGCCCCTTCACGGCGGCTTCGTGGGCGAGGGCATGCTCGACGCGGCCTGCGCGGGCGAGGTCTTCACCTCCCCGGTCCCCGACCAGATCACCGCAGCGATCGCCGCCGTGGACCGCGGCGCCGGCGTGCTGCAGATCGTCAAGAACTACACCGGCGACGTCATGAACTTCGAGATGGCAGCGGAGCTGGCCGACGCCGAGTCCGGCACCGAGGTGCGCAGCGTCGTGACGAACGACGATGTCGCCGTCGAGGACTCCACCTTCACCGCCGGCCGCCGCGGCGTGGGCGGCACCGTGCTCGTCGAGAAGATCGCGGGCGCCGCCGCCGAGGAGGGCCGGTCGCTCGACGAGGTCACCGCGATCGCCGAGAGGGTGAACCAGAACGCCCGCTCACTCGGCGTGGCGCTGACCTCGGTGACCGTGCCCGCGAACGGCAAACCGTCGTTCGAGCTGGGCGAGGACGAGATCGAGATCGGCATCGGCATCCACGGCGAGCCCGGGCGGCGCCGGGAGAAGATCGCTCCGGCGCGCGAGATCGCCCGCACCATGCTCGAGCCGATCCTCGCCGAGCTTCCCGGCGAGGGCCCCGTGCTGCTGCTGGTCAACGGCATGGGCGCGACCCCGCTTCTCGAGCTCTACATCCTCGCGGCCGACGCCCACGCGGTCCTCGAGGGGGCGGGCGTCGAGGTCGCGCGCGACCTGGTCGGGAACTATGTCACGAGCCTCGACATGGCCGGCGCCTCGATCACCCTGCTGCGTCTGGACGAGGAGCTCACCGCGCTCTGGGACGCACCGGTCGCCACGCCCGCGCTGCGCCGCGGGCTCTGAGCCCGTCGGCCGCTCCCGGCGGTCGCCCCCGTCGGCCGTCGCCGTCGGCCTTCCCCCATCAGCCACCACGAAAGGAGCTGGCGATGACCAGCGAGAACACCCCCGTCTCGGAGCTCGGGCTGCACGAGCTGACCACCTGGCTGCGCCGCTGCACGGAGCTGGTCGACGAGAACGCCCCGTATCTCACCGACCTCGACGCGGCGATCGGCGACGCCGACCACGGCGCGAACATGCAGCGTGGCTTCGACGCCGTCGCGGGGATCCTCGACGGCGAGTACGAGGACGTCCAGGCGCTCATGAAGAAGGTCGGGATGACGCTCGTCTCGAGCGTCGGCGGTGCCTCCGGGCCGCTCTACGGCACGTTCTTCCTGCGCTTCGCGACCAGCGCGAAGGGCGCCGACGCGCTCGACCTGCACGCCCTGTTCGCCGCGCTGCAGGCGGGCGTGCACGGCATCGAGGAACGCGGCAAATCGATGATCGGCCAGAAGACCATGCTCGACGCCTGGGTCCCGGCGCTGGACGCCTACCTGCGGGCGGGCGAGACCCTGCAGGGCGCGGTCCTCGCCGGTGCCGCGGGAGCGCAGGAGGGCCGAGACGCGACCGGTCCGATGGAGGCCACCAAGGGACGCGCCTCCTACCTGGGCGAACGCTCCGTCGGCCACATCGATCCCGGCGCCGCCTCGACCGCATTGCTCTGGGAGGCGCTCGCGGACGTGGTCCGCCCCGGCGGACCGACGCCCGATGGGGAGGCGGCCTCATGACCGGCATCGTCGTCGTCTCGCACTCGCGTCAGCTCGCCGAGGCCGCCGTCGACCTCGCCCGCCAGATGGTCCGCGAGGGCGGTCCCCGCATCGAGATCGCCGCCGGCGTGCAGGACCCCGAGACCGATCAGCCGGGACTCGGCACCGACGCGGCCGCGATCAGCGCGGCGATCGAGGAGGCCGACGACGGCCAGGGCGTCGTCGTCCTCATGGACCTGGGCTCGGCGATCCTCTCCGCGCGCACCGCCCTCGAGTTCACCGAGCCCGCCATCGTCGAGCGCACCCGCCTGAGCTGGGCACCGCTCGTGGAGGGGCTCGTGGGCGCGGTCGTCACCGCGGCGAGCGGCGCCGATCCCGCCGAGGTCGCCGCGCAGGCCGAGGTCGCCTCCGAGGCCAAGCGCCAGCAGCTCGCCGACTGACGGGCGCAGCCGCGCCGGGTGCACCCAGCCCGGCCGGGCCGCACCTCGCAGTCGGCCCCCGCTCCGCAGCGCACCCAGCCAGTCCGGGCCGCGAGAAGTACGAAACGGTTGCCAAGAGCGCTCTTGGCAACCGTTTCGTGCTTCTCACGCGGCGTCCGCGTCCATGACGCGCCGCCTACTCCCTCTCGGCGCGACGCCGTCGCCTCGTCGGCGCGACGCGCGACGCCCCGGCTCACTCGCCCGAGGTGATCATCTCCGCGCACTTCTCGCCCATCATCATCACGGTGATGTTGGGGTTGACGGTGACGATCTCGGGCATCGCCGAGGCGTCGACGACGCGCAGCCCGGTGACGCCCTTGACGCGCAGCTGCGGGTCGAGCGGCGAGTCGGCGCCATCGAGCGGGCCCATCCGGCACGTGCCCACCGGGTGGTAGACGGTGTTGTGGGTGGCGCTGATGTACTCGGCGAGCTCCTCGTCGGTCTGCGCCTCGATGCCCGGGGACAGCTCGCGGCCCGCCCACTCGGCCATGGCCGGCTGGGAGACGATCTCGCGGGCCTTGCGGATCCCGGCGATCATCACGCGCATGTCGTGGCCCTCGGGATCGGTGAAGTAGCGGGGATCGACCTTGGGCTTGTCACGGAAGTCCCGCGAGCGCAGGCGCACGGTGCCGCGCGAGCGGGCGTGGGTGACGTTCGGGGTGAGGCAGAAGACCTCGTCCGCCGTCGGGTAGCCGGCGCGGTAGGTGTGCATGTCGAAGGGCACCGAGCCGTAGTGCATCATCAGGTCGGGCCGGTCCAGGCCCTCCTCGGTGGGGGTGAACACGCCGATCTCCCACCACTGGGTGGACTCGCGGACCATGGGCTGCTTCGACTCCCACTGGACCAGCCCCTCGGGGTGGTCCTGCAGGTGGGCGCCCACTCCCGGCGAGTCCACGCGGACCTCGATGCCGTGCTCCTCGAGGTGCTCGCGCGGGCCGATGCCCGAGAGCATCAGCAGCTGCGGGGTGTTGATCGCCCCGGAGGAGACGATCACCTCGCGTCGGGCCTCGATGAGCGAGGGCCGCCCGAAGGCGTTGTCGACGACCTGCACGCCGGTGCAGCGCTGGTCGTCGTCGAACTCGAGCTCCCGTGCCCAGGAGCCGGTGAGGATCGTGAGGTTCTCGCGCTCGAGGATCGGGTGCAGGTAGGACACCGAGGACGAGGAGCGGGTGCCGTCGGCCCGACGGTTGACCTGGAAGAAGTTCGCGCCGTTGACGACGGTCTGTCCGCCGTTGAAGCGCGTGCGGGGGATGCCCGCCTGCTCGCAGGCCTCGAGCAGCGCGACGCCGGAGGGGTCGCGCGGGGGCACGTTCATGAGGTGCACGGGGCCGTCGTGCCCGTGGTGGGCGCCCTCGTCCTCGTTGGTCTCGAGCTTCGTGTACAGCGGGTAGGTGCGGTCGGACTCCCAGCCCTTGGCGCCGTGGACGTCGGCCCACTCGTCGAGGTCCTCGCGCGGCGCCCAGAAGGCGATGCAGGAGTTGTGGGAGGAGCAGCCGCCCAGCACCTTCGCGCGGGCGTGGCGCATGAACGAGTTGCCGTTCTCCTGCGGCTCGATCGGATAGTCCCAGTCGAAGCCGGACTCGAGCAGCTCCATCCAGCGGTCCAGCTGCAGGACGACGTCGTGGTCCTGGTCCGAGGGGCCCGCCTCGAGGAGGCCGACGCTCACCTCGGGGTCCTCGCTCAGGCGGGCGGCGACGGCGGCGCCGGCGGAGCCGCCGCCCACCACCACGTAGTCGAAGGTGTGGGTGGTCTGCATGTGTGGTGTTCTCCTTCGTTCGGTGTCCGGGGGTCGGGGCGCGGCGGGGCCGATGGGCCGGTCACGGGGTTCCGCTCCGTCCGGCGGCCGCTCGCGCGCTCAGTGCTGGGGGAACCAGCCGGTGACCGCGGGACGCAGGTTCTGGTAGATGTGCTTGGCCTCCTGGTACTCCGCGAGGCCCGTCGGCCCGAGCTCGCGGCCGGAGCCGGACTGCTTGTACCCGCCCCACTCGGCCTGCGGCAGGTAGGGGTGGAAGTCGTTGATCCAGATGGTGCCGTGGCGCAGCGCGCGGGCGACGCGCTGGGAGCGTCCGGCGTCCTGGGTCCAGACGGCGCCGGCGAGGCCGTAGAAGGTGTCGTTGGCGATGGCGATCGCCTCGTCCTCGCTGGTGAAGGTCTCGACGGTGACCGTCGGCCCGAACGCCTCGTCGCGCACCACGGACATGCCGCGGCGCACCTGGTCGATCACCGTGGGCTGGTAGTAGAAGCCCTCGTCGAGGCCCTCGCCGATGGCGAAGGCGCCGCCCGTGCGCACGCGCGCGCCCTCGGCCTCGCCGGCGCGCACGTAGGCGTCGACCTTCTCGCGGTGGGCCTTCGAGATCAGCGGGCCGGACTCGGCCTGCTCGTCGAAGGGGCCGCCCAGGCGGATCTGCTCGGCGCGGCGCACCAGCTCGTCGACGAACCTCTCGGCGATGGACTCCTCGACGATCAGCCGGGCGCCGGCGGAGCACACCTGCCCCGAGTGGACGAAGGCGGCGTTCATGGCGTTGTCCAGGGCCGCGTCGAAGTCGGCGTCGGCGAAGACCACGTTGGGGTTCTTGCCGCCCAGCTCGAGGGCGACCTTCTTGACGCTCGCGGCGGCGTTCGCGGCGATCAGGCGCCCGGTGACGAGACCGCCGGTGAAGGACACCATGTCCACGTCGGGGTGCGTGGACAGCGGTCCGCCGACGCTCGCGCCGGCCCCGAGCACGAGGTTGCCGACGCCCGCGGGCAGGCCGAGGTCCTCGAGCACCTGCAGCATGAGGATCGCGGTGTGCGGGGTGAGCTCGGCGGGCTTGAGCACGAAGGAGTTGCCGGCGGCGAGCGCGGGCGCGATCTTCCACGCGGCCTGCAGCAGCGGGTAGTTCCACGGGGTGATCAGCGTGCACACGCCCACGGGCTCGTGCTCGATGCGGCTGGCGACGTCCGGATCACCGGCGTCGACCACGCGGCCGGCATCCTGGGCGGCGATCCGCCCGAAGTAGTCGAAGCAGGCAGCGATGTCATCCATGTCCAGGCGCGACTCGATCAGACGCTTGCCGGTGTCCAGGGACTCGGCGCGGGAGAACTCCTCCTTGCGCTCGCGCAGCTGCTCGGCGGCGCGCAGCAGCAGGGCGCCGCGGTCGGCGGCCGGGACGGAGGTCCACACCCCGGAGTCGAAGGAGCGGCGGGCGGCCTCGATCGCGGCGATCGTGTCCGTCTCGGTGCCCTCGTCGACGACGGCGACGAGCTCGCCGTCCGCGGGACACCGGATCTCGCGCGTGCCGCCCTCGGCGGCGGCGCGCCAGGTCCCGTCGATGAACAGTGTGCTGGGCATGGTCTCTCCCTTCGTGGTGGGGCGCGGGCCCCTGGGGGTGATGGTCGGTGCTGTCGGTGGGTTCGATCGGGTGCGGGGAGTCCGCGCGGCCGGTGCGGCCCGGCGGCCTCAGCGCACGGGAGCAGGCTCCTCGTCGGTCCGGTCCTCGTCGGCCGTGTCCTCGTCGGCCGTGTCCTCGTCGGCCGACGGGCCCTCAGGATCCTCCTCGAGCGCCGGGAAGTCCTCGTGCCAGTCGGTGGTGACGGCCGAGGCGAGGGCCCCGTCGGCCCCTCCCTCCGAGACCCGCAGGTACTCGAGGTGGGACTCGTAGAGGTCCAGGACGTCGGTGATCAGGTGCTCCGAGGAGTAGCCGTACACGTCGTAGCCGCGCGACCCGGTCGCGGTGAAGACCTCGAGCCGGTAGTAGTCGTCGTCCTCGGGGGCGACGCGCACGGCGAAGGACGGCATCGGCTGGGCGACGGGGTGCACCTGGTACACGAAGTCGTCGCATCCGGGAAGGCCCACGCGCAGCACGAGGCTGGGCACGGGATGGCCCTCGACGTCCTGCCGCTCGACGGCGACCTCGGCGCCGCTCTCGCGCATCTCGGAGGCGACCTCCTGCAGGGCGGGGTCGACGGTGCGCTCGAGGTAGCGCAGGGTCGCGCCGCGCTGCGGGTAGGACATGGAGCGGCGCAGGCGGGAGCGCCAGGAGCGCTCGGAGGCGCCGGACCGGGCGACGAGGGTCGCCCGGAAGCTGTCGACCTGCTGGGTCTCGCTGCGCAGCGCGCGGTACAGGGAGATCATCACCAGGTACAGGACGATCGAGAACGGCACGCCGATCACGAGGGTCGCGCCCTGCAGGGTGGTGATCCCGCCGACCAGCAGCATCGCGAGGGTGAGCACGCCGGTGAGGACCGCCCAGAACACGCGCAGCCAGGTCGCGCCGTCCTGCTTCGGGTCCTCGATCACGGAGGTGAAGTTCGCGAGCACGAGCGCACCGGAGTCGGCCGAGGTCACGTAGAACAGCAGTCCGGTGAGGGTGGCGAGGCCGATGAGCAGGGTCGCGCCCGGGTACTGGGCGAGCAGGTCGTAGAAGGCGCGCTCCGGGGTGGCCATCGCGACCTGCCCGAAGGCGTCGTCCCCGCCGATCACGAGCTCCAGCGCACTGTTGCCGAACACCGAGATGAACAGGGCGATGAACAGGAACGGCACCACCAGCACGCCGAGGACGAACTGGCGCAGCGAGCGCCCGCGGGAGATGCGGGCGAGGAACAGGCCCACGAACGGCGCCCAGGCGATCCACCAGGCCCAGAAGAACAGGGTCCAGGTGCTCGACCAGGTGTCCGGCTGCTCCCACGCGAAGGTGTCCAGGAGCATGCCCGGGAAGCGCGAGAGGAAGTCGCCGACGTTCATCACGAGGCCCTCGAGGATGCGTCGCGTGTTCCCGGTGACGGCGATGTAGACGAGCAGGACGATCGCGAGGATGACGTTGAGCTCGGAGAGCCGGCGGATGCCCTTCTCGACGCCGCTCACGGTGGATACGGTCGCCATCAGCACGCTCAGCACGATGAGGCCGATCTGCGCGCCGACGCCCTCGGGGAGCCCGAAGAGCTGGTGGAGGCCGTAGTTCAGCTGCACCACGCCGATGCCCAGCGAGGTCGCGATCCCGAAGACGGTGCCCAGCACGGCGGCGATGTCGACCGTGTGCCCGGCCCAGCCGTCCATGCGCCGTCCGAACAGCGGCGAGAGCAGCGTGCGGATGCTCAGCGGCATGTTGCGCCGGTAGGCGAAGTAGGCGAAGGCCGCGCCCATCAGCGCGTACATCGCCCAGCCCACGGGTCCGTAGTGGAAGAGGGTCCAGACGATCGCCTGCCGTGCGGCCTCGATGTTCTGCCCGCCGCCCGTGGGCGGCTCGTAGTACTGGGAGATCGGCTCGGAGACCGAGAAGAACATGAGGTCGATGCCGATGCCCGCGGCGAACAGCATCGCCGTCCAGGTGAACAGGTTGAACTGGGGGCGGGCGTGGTCGGGGCCGAGCTTGGTGGCGCCCGTGCGGCCGAGCGCCAGGAAGAGCACGAAGGCGACGACGATGCCCGCGGTGACGATGTAGTACCAGCCCAGGTTCTGCGAGGTCCAGGTGACGATCGCTCCGATCACCACCCCCGCCTGAGCGGGGGCCAGGATCGCCCAGAGCGCGACCGCGCCGATCAGGGCGGCGGACCCTATCAGCACGGGTGGGTTCGCGCGGGGGCCGCGCGGGGCGCTCGGTGCCGGTGCGCTCGGGGAGCTCGGGGCTGCGGCCGACGGGTCCTGCGTCGGCGGGGCCGTGGTGGTCGGGGTGCGGTCGGTGCCTGCTGTCATCTGCTCCTCGTCCTGCTGCGGGCGGTCGCGGATCCCGGCACCAGGACGCCGTACGTCCAGGGCACGCCGTCGATCCTCCAGCACCCTAGACGAGGCATCCGGCGGCAGCAGCGCTCCCCAGCAACCGGCCGACCGGTTGCGGCATCCCTCGGGACAGACCCGACGCCACCAGCGAAGAACCCCCTGTCCTCGGGGCGGTCCGCGTGCCGCGCAGGGCGGCTGCGGCCCCCGGGAGCGACCCCGCGGATCGGGAGGCACGTCACAGCCCATGTCCGTACGATGGACCGATGGAGACCTCATCCGCCCCTGAGGCCCGGCCCGCTCCCACCGTCGAAGCTTCCGCCTCCGATACCGCCGCCGACGCGCCGCGGTGGCAGCACGCGATCTGCTGGCAGGTCTATCCGCTGGGGTTCTGCGGCGCCCCGCTGCACCGCGAGGACCTGGGAGCCGAGACCTACGGCGAGCGCCAGGGCGACAACGTCGTCCATCGTCTGGACCGCATCGTCGGCTGGCTCGACCACCTGCTCGCGCTCGGCGCGGACGTGCTGATCCTGAACCCGATCTTCGACTCCGCCTCCCACGGCTACGACACGCTCGACCATCTGCGCGTGGACCCCCGGCTGGGCGACGAATCGGACCTCGACGCGCTCATCGCGGCATGCCGCGAGCGCGGCATCTCCCTCGTGCTCGACGGCGTCTTCAACCACGTCTCGCACCTGCACCCGCTGGTGCGGCGGGCGCTGGCCGACGGCCCCGACTCCCCCGCCGGCGCGTGCATCCGCTGGTCCGGTGCGCACCCGTACGGCTTCGAAGGCAATGAGGACCTCGTCGAGCTGAACCTCGCCGAGCCCGCGGTCCAGGAGCGGATCGCCCAGGTGATGAACCTGTGGCTCGACCGCGGGATCAGCGGCTGGCGGCTGGACGCCATGTACGCGGCGGGTCCCGAGGCCTGGACGCCGATCCTGGACATGGTCCGGGCCGAGCACCCGGAGGCGTGGATCCTCGGCGAGGTCATCCACGGCGACTACCGGACCCTCGCCGAGGCCTCCGGTGCGGACTCGATCACCCAGTACGAGCTGTGGAAGGCGATCTGGTCCTCGATCCGCGAGACGAACCTCTTCGAGCTCGCCCACGCGCTCGGCCGGCACGAGGCCTTCGTGCACGGCGGAGAAGGCGACGGCGGAGGCTCCCCGTTCCTGCCGCTGACCTTCCTGGGCAACCACGACACCACGCGCATCGCCTCGCAGCTGCCCGACGGCCGCGACCTCGCGGTCGCGGTCACCCTGCTCGCGCTGCTGCCGGGCATCCCCGCGATCTATGCGGGCGACGAGCTGGGAGCCGTCGGCACCAAGGAGAACCGCGCGGGCGGGGACGACGCCGTGCGCCCTCTGTTCCCCGCCTCGCCCGACGCGCTCCGCTCCGGCATCGGGCCCGACGGCACCTGGCACGGGGAGGCCCCCGCCGGCGCCTCACCCTCCCTCGCGCTGCTCTCCCGGCCCGCCGCGCCGCGCCTCTTCGAGGTGCATCAGCGCCTGCTCGGCCTGCGCCGCCGCGAGGGATGGCTGGCGAGCGCGAGGATCCACGTGGACGAGGACTCGCTGACCAACTCGTCCGTGCGCATCGTGCTCGAGGCCGACGGCCCCGCGCCGTCCGACGGATCCGCCGCCCCGCGCGGCCTCGCGCTCTGGCTCAACCTGAGCGACGATCCGCTCGACCTGCCGACCCACGCGGAGGTCCTCACGCAGGTCTCCGGCGCCGACATGCTCGATGCCGTCGGCCCCGCCGCACCCGGCATCGTCCCTCCGCACGGCACCGCCATCGTGCGTTGAGCGATGCGTCGACCGCCCCAAGGCGACGGTCCGTCGCCCGACGCCCGACGCCTCTCGGCCGATCACGAGCCGGCGGTCATCCCTCCACGCACCCTCTGTGCCCACCCAGCGTCGCGTCATAGGCTCGGCCCCATGAGCACCTCCACCGCGCTGAAGTCCGCCGAGTCCGTCCGCACCGCCCCCGTCGTCGCCACAGGCCTGCTGGGCGGCTGGATCACTGCGCGGGAGACGGGCATCCGCCCGCTCGGCGGCGTCGTCCTCGCCGCCGCGGGCGTCTACGCGGGCCGCACCTGGCTCGCCAAGCGCGGCGCCGGCACCACCGCGGCGCTGAGCGCGCTGTACGTGCTGGGCTTCGGGCTCTCGCACCCGCTCGCGAAGAAGATCGGTCCCTGGCCGTCCGTGCTGGCCGTCGCCGGCGCGAGCGCGGGCGCCGCCGCACTGCTCTCGGACGCGAAGCCCGCGCAGGACTGACCCGCGCCGAGCAGCAGCAGCTGCCGCAGCGGCCGTCGCAGCGGCCGCACGGACCCGAGGATCCTTCCGCGGCGCCGGACCGTCGGCCGCCCCGACTCGGCGCCCCACCACGATCACACCCCGGAATCCTCTGGTTTCCCACGTGATCGTTGACTAGGCTAAAGGGCCGGTCCGCACGAGGCTCACGGAGCCCGCCGGGCCGGTCCGCCCCGTATCCCGTCCCTTCTCAGCCCGGTGCCCCGACCCGTCGGAGCATCCGGGCTGGACCGTCCTCCCCGCCCGCTCCGCCTCCTCAGCCCGCGCCGCACTCCCCCGCCCATCACCGCACAGCGAGGTGCCGCCTCTTCATGATCGCGTCCATGGGCCGTCTCTGGCAGACGGTCCGCCCCATCCGCTTCCGTCTCTTCCTCGGACTCCTCAGTGCGCTCGTCGCCTCCACGAGCGCCCTGCTCATCCCGCAGGCCCTCGAATGGATCATCAACCGTCTGGACGCCGATCCGACCGCCGCCGCGGTGTGGACCGGCGGGGCGGTCGTCATGGGCATCGGGCTCCTCGAGGCCTCCCTCATCTGGCTGCGACGCATGTTCGCCGTCTCGCCCTCGACCACGGTCGAGAAGGAGATGCGCGTCAGCTTCTACCGCAAGGTCATCCACCTGCCCGTCGCCTTCCACGACGCCTGGGGGTCCGGCCAGCTGCTCTCGCGCATGATGAGCGACATCAGCCTGATCCGCCGCTGGGTCGCCTTCGGCATGATCATGATCGTCACCGACGTGGTCACGATCATCGTCGGCATGGTGCTGCTGTTCCGCTCGAGCTCGCTGCTCGCGCTGATCTTCGTGTGCGCTGCGGTGCCGGTGTGCATCCTCGCCTTCCGCTTCAACCAGCGCTTCGCCTACCTCTCGCGCCTCTCGCAGGACCAGAACGGCGACCTCGCCACCACCATCGAGCAGTCCGTGCAGGGCATCCGCGTGCTCAAGGCCTTCGGTCGCGGCCCGACGGCCCTCGAGGGCTTCACCGAGCAGGCCGACGAACTGCGCCGCACCGAGGTGAAGATGGCGACGGCCATGGCCACCTTCAACATGTTCATGTTCATGCTCCCCGAGATCGCCCTCGGCCTCGCGCTGCTGCTGGGGCTGTACGAGACCTCGCAGAACCACATGAACACGGGTCAGATGGCCTCCTACTTCGCGACCGCGACGATGGTCATCGGCCCCGTCCGGATGCTCGGCAACCACCTGGGGCAGGCGATCAACACGAACACGGCGCTCGACCGTCACTTCGAGGTCATGGACCTGTCCAACGACATCATCTCGCCCGAGAGCGCGGACGAGCCCGCACCCGCAGGCTCCCGCGGCGACGTGCGCCTGACCGGCGTCCACTTCCGCTACGCGGACGCCCCCGCGCGCATCCCCGACGTCATCGACGGCGCCGACCTGCACATCCGCCCCGGCGAGACGATGGCGCTGGTGGGCGTCACCGGCAGCGGCAAGTCGACGCTGCTGCAGCTGATCCCGCGCCTCTACGACGTCACCGGTGGCCGCATCACGATCGACGGGATCGACGTGCGGGACATGGACCTCGTGGACCTGCGCTCGCTGACGGCCGTCGCCTTCGAGGACGCGACGCTGTTCTCCGACACCGTGCGCGGCAACGTCATGCTCGGGGCCGACGAGGCCCTCACCCCCGAGCAGTCCGAGGAGCTGCTGCACCTGGCGCTGCGCACGGCGGATGCGGGCTTCGCCCTCGACCTGCCCGACGGTCTGGACACCCGCATCGGCGAGGAGGGCATGAGCCTCTCCGGCGGTCAGCGCCAGCGCCTGGCGCTCGCCCGCGCGATCGCGGCGCGGCCCGCCGTCCTGCTGCTCGACGACCCGCTGTCGGCCCTGGACACCAAGACGGAGGAGCGGGTGACCGACCGTCTGCGCGAGGTGCTCGAGGGCACCACCACGCTGATCGTCGCCCACCGCACCTCCACGGTCGCCCTCGCCGATCGCGTCGCCCTCATCGACCACGGGGAGATCGTCGCGGTGGGCACCCACACCGACCTCATGCGCAGCTCCGCCCGCTACCGGTACGTGATCGCGAACCAGGAGGAGGAGGCCCGCAGCAACCAGGACATCGAGACCCTCACCGGGGAGCTCGATCTGCGGGAGGTCCAGGAGACCGCAGGGAAGGAGGGAGAGCGATGAGCGCCCCCGCACGCGAGGAGGACGAGGAGCAGCGCGTCCTCTCTCCCGAGGAGAACAAGCGGGCCAGGTCCCGCTCGCTGACCCTGCTGCGCGAGCTGCTGCACCCCGTGCGCGGCCAGTTCGCCGCCATGAGCGTGATGGTCGTGATCGCCCAGCTCGCGGTCGTCGCGGGCCCCGCGATCATCGCCTGGGGCATCGACAACGCCCTCACGCCGATGGTCGAGGGCAATCCCGCGCCCGCACTCGGCGCCGCCGCCCTGCACCTGAGCTGCGCGATCGTCGGCGGCGTGCTGACCTTCGGGTACGTCCGCCAGGGCACCGTGGTCGGCGAGCGGATGCTGCTGAGCCTGCGCCGGAAGGTCTTCCGCTTCACCCAGAAGCAGGATCTCGAGTTCCACGAGCGCTACACCTCCGGCCGCATGGTCTCCCGCCAGACCTCCGACATGGAGGCCCTGCGCGAGCTCGTCGACTCCGGCGTCGACATCCTCGTCGGCTCCACCCTGTCGATGGTGTTCACGGTGGTCCTCATCGTCACCATGGACTGGGTGACCGGCGTGGTCATGCTGCTGATGCTGGTCCCCGGCGTCATGCTCACCAGCTGGTTCCAGAAGCGCTCGCGCGAGCAGTACCGGCAGATCCGCACCCATTCGGCGCGGCTCATCGTCCACTTCGTGGAGACCATGGGCGGCATCCGCGCCGTCCAGGCCTTCCGCAAGGAGCCGGCCGACGAGAAGCGCTTCGACGACCTCGCCCAGGACTACCGGGACGCCTCGCTGGCCTCGACGATGACCTTCGGCATCTACCAGCCGGCCCTGCGCATCCTCGCCAACGCGACGATCGCGGTGGTGCTGCTCGTGGGCGGCTTCCGCGTGCTCGGCGGTCACCTCGAGGTGGGCTCGCTGGTGGCGCTCGCGCTGTACTCGCGGCGCTTCTTCCAGCCCATCGACCAGCTCGCGAGCTTCTACAACACGCTGCAGAGCGGGCTCTCGGCCCTCGAGAAGATCGCGACGCTGCTCGCGGAGTCGCCGAGCGTCAAGGAGTCCGAGCACCCCACGCCGATGCCGGCCTCCACCGGGCGCGTCGACTTCGAGGACGTCTCCTTCCGCTACACGGCCGACGGCCCCCTGGTGCTCAAGCCCCTGGACCTCCACATCCCACCGGGTCAGACGATCGCCCTGGTGGGGCAGACGGGCGCGGGCAAGTCTACGGTCGCGAAGCTCATCAGCCGCTTCTACGACGCGACCGAGGGCGAGGTGCTGCTGGACGGCGTGGACCTGCGGGACATCTCCATGCAGGACCTCACGCGCAACATCGTCATGGTCACCCAGGAGGCGTACCTGTTCTCCGGGACGGTCGCGGACAACATCGAGCTGGGCATGCCCGGGGCCCCGCGCGAGGACATCGAGCGGGCGGCCCGCGCCATCGGCGCGGACGACTTCATCGAGAACCTCCCCGACGGCTACGACACCGACGTGAACAAGCGCGGCGGCCGCGTCTCCGCCGGCCAGCGGCAGCTGATCTCCTTCGCCCGCGCCTTCCTCGCCGATCCGCGCGTGCTCATCCTCGACGAGGCCACGAGCTCGCTGGACATCCCCAGCGAGCGCATGGTCCAGGAGGGGCTGACCAAGCTGCTCGGCGAGCGCACGGCGCTGATCATCGCCCACCGCCTCTCCACGGTGATGATCGCCGACCGGGTGCTCGTGGTCCACGGCGGCGAGGTCGTCGAGGACGGCTCCCCCGCCGAGCTCGTCGCCGCCGGAGGCCGCTTCGCCGCCCTCTACCAGGCCTGGCAGGAGTCCCTCTGACGGTGGCCGCGGGCCATGTCGCGCAGATGACATGACCCAGGGGGTGTCGTCGTCCGTTCCGGGTGCTATCTTCCGACATATCCCCGTCGGACCGGGCTCCCGCAGGACGATGACGCCCCGCGGCCCCTCAGATCCTCCAGAGGTCACCATGCATCTGCCCCTCCTCCAGCGCGCCCGATTCCAGCACGCCCGCGTCCGTCCGCTGCTCGCCCTCCTGCTGCTGCTCGCGCTCGTCGCGGGCCCGCTCGCGATCGCCCCGTCGGCCGACGCGGCGACGAAGAAGCCGCTGGACATCGTGAAGATCGTCTACGACCCCTCGGGCCGAGACACCTGGAAGAACGGTCACCTGAACAAGGAATACATCGTCCTGAAGAACACGGGGAAGAAGACCCTCTCGCTGACCGGGTACACGCTGCGCGACAACGGCCCGCAGCGCTTCCGCTTCCCCAAGGGCACCAAGATCAAGCCCGGCAGGACCCTCACGATCCGCTCGGGCAAGGGGAAGAACACCTCCTCGACCCTGTACTGGGGCACCAAGAGCTACATCTGGAACAACACCCACGACACCGCCCGGACCTATGACTCCAAGGGCAAGAAGCTCGAGTCCTGCACGTACAAGAAGCTCACCAAGAAGGCGACGAAGAAGTACGTGCGCACCACCGCGACGACCGCGTACTGCTGACTCCCGTCCGGCTCCCTTCCCTTCCCGTGCGTCACCTGCGCGCCCAGCCGGCGAGCAGGGGACGCACGGAGTGGGCGATAGAGTGGGAGGGCTCCCGCGACCTCGGACCGCGCCGGCGGTGTGCGTCCACTTCGCCCGAGGCCTCTGACCGCCCGCCGCTGCCGGTTCCCGCGCAGCCGGCCGTCCACGATCCCGGAGCCGTCCATGATCAACCTGGCGCTGGTCATCGGCCTGCTCGCAGTCACCGTCGTCTGCGTCGCCCTGGGCGAGCGCCTGCGGCTCCCCTACCCGATCCTCATGCTCCTGGCGAGCTCCGCGATCGCCTGCATCCCCGGTCTCCAGCACCTCGAGATCGACCAGGACCTGATCCTGCCCCTGTTCCTGCCGCCGCTGCTGTTCGCGACCGCGCAGAAGACCGACTGGTCCGTCTTCCGCTTCCGCTGGCGCACCCTGCTGTTCCTCGCCGTCGGGCTCACGGCGACCACGGCCCTGCTCGTGGCGGGCGCCGTGTGGGTGCTCGTGGGGGCCGTGTCCTTCCCGCTCGCGCTCATGGTGGGCGCGATGGTCGCCCCTCCCGATCCGGTCGCGGTCGAGGCCGTCGCCGGCCCCGCGCGGATGCCGCGGCGCCTGCTGTCGATCCTGCAGACCGAGGGCCTGTTCAACGACGCCGTCGCGATCGTGCTGTTCACCTCAGCGCTCAGCGCCCTCACCGGTCCTGACACCCTGGGTGTGGGCCAGGGCGTGGGCCTCGTGCTGAACTTCTTCGTGGGCGCCGCGATCGCCGTCGCGATCGGCCTCGTGATCGGCTTCCTCTACCGCTTCGCCTCGCACCGCGTGACCACGACGGCCGCGCGCACCGCGATGAGCGTCGTCGTCCCCTTCGCCGCCTACATGCTCGCCGAGGAGCTGCACGCCTCCGGGGTGATCGCCGTGGTGGTCACCGCGCTGGAGACCCGTCGCCGCGCCCGCGCGGAGGACTCCGAGGCCCGGATCTCGCGCGCGACCTTCTGGGACGTGGCGAACCTGCTGGTCACCGGCCTCGCCTTCGGCCTGATGGGGATGCAGCTGCGCGACATCGTGGCCAACGAGGGCGCGGACGTGCTCCGCTACCTCCCGGTCGCGGGCGTGGCCTGCGTGATCGTGGTGGCGGTGCGACTGGTGGGCATGCTCCTGATCAAGCCGATCGCCCGCTTCGACGCCGGCGAGAACCTCACGCTCAAGGACTCCACGGTCCTCACCTGGTGCGGAATGCGCGGCCTGGCGACCCTGGCCCTGGCCCTCGCGATCCCCACCTCGGGAGTCTCCGGGTCGGAGGCCGACGCCCGCAACATGATGGTGATCGTGGCCTGCTCGGTGCTGCTGGTGACCCTGGTGCCGACGGGCCTCGTGCTGGGCTGGCTGCTGCGCCTGCTCAAGCTCCAGGACGACGGCACGGTCGCCGACCAGGAGATCGCCGAGCTCACCCACCGCGCGCAGCGCGCCGCGCTGGGCGCGATCCACGAGCGCTTCGAGGAGACCGGCGAGCTCACCGAGGAGCAGATGCGCGCGGTGAAGAAGCGCTTCAAGGGCCTGCGCCAGGAGCTGGACTCCACGACGCAGGCGATGAGCGCGATCAACCCCGACGGCTCACCAGTGGATCCCGAGGCGCAGAAGGCCCTCGCCGCCCGGCGCAAGAAGATGAAGCGCGGGCGCGAGCTCATGGTCGCCGCGCAGACCGTGGGCCTGGACGCCGCGCGCACCGAGGTGCTCCTGGCGCGCTCGGAGCCCGGCATCGACCCCGAGGCGGCCGACGTGGTGCTGCGCCAGCTGGACCTGCAGATGCTCGCGGCCCCGCCGCGCATGCGCGCCCGCAAGCACTGACGAGCACCGAGGTCGGCGGGAGCTTTCCACCCCGGGGGCGGCTGCCTGCTCGACCAGCAGCTGGCAGTCCCCGCTTCGATGTCGCTGGGTGAGGTCTCGAGCCCATATAGGCGGTTTTTGAACAACCCCCGACAGAGAAACGACCGGGTT
>NZ_JBHTSV010000020.1:0-56517 GCF_042794925.1 Brachybacterium sp. NPDC056505 | reverse complement strand
GGCCGGGACCCGGCGACGGTACGGAAATGCCCGTGACCAGCACCGGAACCCACTGGAGGGATGACAGAGCGGCCGAATGTGGTGGTCTTGAAAACCACTGTGCAGTGACCCTGTACCGCGGGTTCGAATCCCGCTCCCTCCGCCGTGGTGATGTCTCGGGGCATCGTGCGCGGATCCCGTGCGAGATCGTTCGCGGGACATGAAGCGGCCCCGCCGCCCGTGATGGGCGGCGGGGCCGCTCCGCTTCCGAGATCGGCAGTCCCCCTCGATGCCGGTCGGAAGATCAGTGCCCGCCGGTCGATGTGCTCAGTGCAGCGCACCGTCCGTGCGCACCTTGCCGAACAGGTACGACCAGCCGCCGTCGCCGCCGATCGCGGTGCCGTACCACAGGGTCCATTCCGGATCCGTGGCGCCGTTGGTGAGGGTCCAGCCGGAGATGCCGTCCCCGCCGTCGACGCTCTTCACGTGCTTGATCGTCGTCTCGAAGTCGCCGTCGTCCTCCTCGGCGTAGCCCATGGAGACCGCGTTCCAGAGCGTCTGCTCCGCATCGTCCTGGGTGACCAGCGCCGGCGAGTCGACCTGGACCAGGTCCCAGGCGAAGTCGGTGTGCTCCGGGAGGCGGATCGACCAGTGCTTCGTGCCGAGCACGTGCAGCAGGATCCCGGGATTCTCCGGGTCTGTGCCGAGCACGTAGTGGGCCTCGGCCATGAGCTCCGAGTTGTCGGAGCCGGTGAACAGGATCTCGACGGGATCGCCGCCGACGGAGACGCCCGAGCTCGCCGACGGCGTGTATGTGGGGCCGCTCCCGTCGTCGTCGCCGTAGGCGCGGAAGTTGACGATGCCGTCGACCTCCTCGAGCTCCTTCTTCGTGAGGTCCACGGGCGTGTGGCCGTAGAGCGTCGTGAAGCTCGCGATGTAGCCCTTGTCCTCGGAGGGGAGGGGCTCGAAGTACACCGTGTCCTCCCACGACTCCGGGAGCTCGAGGTCCCCGGTCTCGCCGGCGGGGGTCGCGCCGGCGGTCCCCGCGGCCTGTGCGGAGGTCGCGAGGCCTCCCAGGCCCACGAGGCCGCCGGTCGCCACGATCGCGGAGCGCAGGAACGTGCCTCGCGTGACGACGGATCGCGTGCCGGCGCGGCCTGTGGTGCTGGATCGGGTGCTGCTGTGTCGCGTGCTGCGGATGGTGGTCATCGAGAACCACTCCTCGGTCTCCGACTCCGGTGCGGCGGATCCTCGGTTCCGGAGACCCGCCCTGTGCATGACTCAGGCTTTACCAATGCTTGACCGGGCGTCAAGGGGTGGATCAGGGCCACAGAGTAAACCTGCAGGCCATAGGTAAGAAATTTGTTTTGCAATCACCGTGGCGAAACGAGCTTACTTCTGCGTAAGGAGGCGCCACGGGGAAGAGTCGTGCCCGGCTCCTCCCTCTCGCCCCCCGACGGTGGGCAGGAACCGGGCACGACGATCACGGGCCGGGCGCGTGGGCGCCTCGGCGGTCTGCGGCGGGGCCGTCAGCTCTTCGGCAGCTCGGCGACCAGGTAGGTCCAGCCGCCGTCCGCGCGCACCGCGGTGCCGAACCACCGGCGCGTCACGCGGGTGGCGTGCGTCGGGAAGCGGACGCTCCCCACGATGTGCCGACCGCCGTCGAGCACGGTCGCGCCGCTCGCGTGCGCGGGGTTCGGGCCGTCCTCGCCGAAGCTGAAGCCGACGCCTTGCTCCAGCACCTCGCGGGCGTCGGCCGTCTTCACCTTCGACAGCGACGCGGCCGGGGGAGTGCCCCAGACGATCGGCGTCCCCTTCGGCAGCACGAGCGAGGTCGCGCTCTTGCCGAGCACGTGCAGCAGCAGTGCCGGCGACTTCGGGTCCGCGGAGCGCACCAGGCGCACCTCGGCCGTGAACTTCCTGCCCTTGTTCCCGACGAAGCGGATCCGCACGGGGCCGCCGTCGAGGCGGACGGTGCCTGCGACGTGCGGGGTGAAGCGCTCCTTCTGCTCGTACTCGCCGTAGGGCAGGAAGTTCGAGATGCCGTCCGCCTGTGCGACCTTCTTCGCGCTCAGCGATGTGAGCGGGCCAGCCCCGTACAGCGCCGTCCAGCTCGAGATGTATCCGTCGTGCGTGGAGGGCAGGGGTGCGGTGAAGGCGGTGCTCTTCCAGCTCGTGGGCAGCTGGACGGGCGATGCGGCCTTCGCCTGTGCGGCGGATGCGCCCGCGCCCGACGTGGCGGCCTCGGCGTCCGTCGCGCCGAGCGGTCCGCTGCCGAGTGCGGTGGCGCCCAGGACGCCGCCTGCGAGAGCGAGGCCCGAGCGGAGGAAGGTGCCGCGGGAGATGGCGCGGGTGCGGAGTTCGGTGGGCATGACCATGCCTCTCATGTTGTGGGGGATGGAATCATCGGCCGGGCCGGGTGCGACCCGCGTCGTGAACATGACCAACCCTTTACTAGGGCTTGACTCTCGTCAACCCGCCTCGCGGTGGAATCCGCGTCGTTGCAGGTCAGAGATACAAAATTAGTTCCATGCTCGGCGTGTCGCATCGAACAGACTTGCGTCGGAACGTGTCTGCTGCGTGGCTCGCCGGAGGGCTCAGGGTGTCCCACGACGGGTGCCGCAGCGGAGCGCGCGGGCGCCCGAGTGGTCGGGTGCCCGCGCGCTCGAGGGAGGGGCGGCGCGTGCGGGATGACGCGCTGGGGCGACGCCTCAGCTCTCGTCCGGCAGCTGCGCGCAGAGGTAGAACCAGCCGCCGTCGCCGCCGACCGCCGCGCCGTACCAGTCGTGGTGCACGCGGTCCCCGCTCACCGGATGGCTCACGCCGCCGGTGATGTGCTGGCCGCCGTCCAGGACCTGCACGTGATCCATGCGGGCCGGGTTGTCGCCGTCGGGGTGGAAGCTCATCGAGACGCCGTCGGCGAGTGCGCCGCGCGCATCCTTCTTCGACACCAGTCCGGGGGAGTCCTTCTGGATGAGGTCGCCGACGATCGGGGTCCCCTTCGGCAGAGCGATCGACCAGCCCGAGGGGCCGAGCACGTGCAGCAGCAGGGCGCGGGCTCCGGGATTCGCGGTGCGCACCAGCTGGGCCTCGGCCCAGACCTCGCTGCCGGCATCGCCGAGGAGGAGAAGGGCCACCGGGCCTCCGTCCAGACGCGCCGGCCCGGAGACGTGCGGCGTGAAGCCCTCGGACTGGCTGCCGGTGCCCTGCGGCATGAAGTTCACGATGCCGTCGGTCCCGGCGATGCGCTTCGCGCTGACCGACTTCACGGGGCCGTCGATGTAGAGCGTCGTGAAGCACGCGATGTAGCCGTCCTGCTCGGAGGGGAGGTCCTGGGTGAGCACCGTGTCCGTCCAATCCTCCGGGAGGGAGGGTCGGGCGGCCGGCGCCAGGGGCGCGGGTCCGATGGGGGCTGCTCCCGCGTCGGACCCGATCGCATGGGTGCCGACGGCGCCGCTGCCGACGATCGCGGCGCCCACGGCTCCGGCGCCGAGGGCGAGGCCCGAGCGCAGGAGCGAGCTGCGGGGAATGCTGGGGGCGCCATGGACGCCGGTCGCGGCGTGGCTTGTACGCGGGGTGATGGGCGGGGACGGGGTGTTCCGAGTGGGCTGGGTGGACATGGTGGGACCTCTCCGGGAATGGGGAAGAGCGTCGGCCGCGCCCGCCGGGTGGTCCGGCGCTGCGCTGTGCCATGAACGTGACCAACCCTTTACCTGTGCTTTACTGCCGTCAACCCCTCAATGTGGGCCTGAGTCGGTTCTCGCAGGCCAGAGGTGCAAAATGAGTTCCACGCTCGGCGTGTCGCATCGAAGTGACTTACATATGCGACGCGACACGGGCGCCCCTCCCGCAGGGAAGGGGCGCCCGGTCGGTCGTGCGTGGCGCCGGAGAGTCGCGCGATGCGGGGTGCCGGCGGGGTCGTCAGTCCTTCGGGACCATGCCGAACAGGTAGCTCCAGCCGTCCTCGCCCAGGTGTGCGGCGCCGGGGTCGGCCGGGAGTGCGACGCCGAGCCACGTGGTCCACGGACCGCTCGTGCCGTAGCGGGCCTCGCCCCGGATGTGCAGGCCGTCGTCGAAGACCTTCACGGAGCGTGTGCTGACGGGGCGGATGCCCTCCTCGGCGAAGCTGAAGCCGTACGCGTTCTCGAGCATCTCCGTCGCCGCCGCGGTGGAGACGCCCTTCGGCGACTTCGCGTCCAGGAATCTGGTCCAGCACAGGCGGGCGCCGGCCGGGTACTCGAACGGCTCATGGCCGCGCGGCGTCATGGTGAGCAGGACGCCGCTGGAGCGGTCGTTCGCGGTGCGCGTCAGGCGTGCGCTGCCGACGCGCTCCGACCCCTGGTCGCCGACGAAGCGCACGGCCGTGGCCTCGTCGAGACCGATGCCCTCGGCGACCTTCGGGGTGAATGTCTCGCCGCTTTCGTTGTCCGCGGGCTCGAACATCCGGATGCTCATGATGCCGGCGAGCTCCTTCGCGTTGAGCGAGGTCACGCGGCCCGTCCTCCCCTCGACGTTCTCGTTCTCCGGGTAGAGGTCCTCGAAGCTCGCGATGTAGCCGTCCGCGCGATCGTGCAGGGCGTCGCCGAACACGCTGCCCTCGAAGAACGGGGGCACGGGGGAGGAGCCCCCGGCCGCTGATGCGCTCGCGAGTCCTCCGGATCGGCTGCCGGTGGCGGTCGCCAGGCCGGCCGTGCCGACCGCGCCGCCGGCCGCGAGGACCGCGCCGCGCGGGAAGGCGCCGCGGCTGATGGTGTGGTGGGTGGTGGTGCTCCGGGTGATGGACATGGTCCTCAGCTCCTTGAGCTGGTCCGAATGCGTGTCGCCGGATTGTGTGGGAGGTGGGGAAGGTTGACGGGCTGCCGTCGTGGCGCCCGCCCGTGGATCACTTGCCGGGCAGCCTGCTGAACAGGTAGCTCCAGCCGGATGCCGTCGGCAGCGCGATGCCGTAGTAGGGCTGGAAGCCCAGGCCGATGTCCGGGATCCAGCGCGCGTAGCCGGTGATGTGCACGCCGTCGTCGAAGACCTTGACGTCCTTCGTGTCGACCTGCGGCTCCCCGTTCGTCTGGTAGCACCAGGCGAGGGCGTTCCCGAGCTGCTCGCGGGCCTCCTTGGTCGAGACCGAGGCGGGATCGTCGATCCGCGTCGTGCTCCATGCCAGGTGCGCCTTCTGCGGGAGGTAGAGGGGCGTGACGTGGGGGACGTCGATCTTCGTGATCACGCCGTGGGCCTTCGGGTTCGCCGTGCGCACGAGGTACGCCTCGGCGTCGACCCGCGTGCCCTTGTCCCCGGTGAGGCGCACGAGGATCGACCCCCCGTCGAGGTCGAGCGGTCCCGTGGACTTCGCCGTGAACATCTCGCCCTCCTTCGCGCCGCGGGGGAGGGTGTCGGCGAACTGGGCCTCGACCTCCTTCGCGCTCAGGGTGGTGGGCGTGCCCTCCTGGTAGAGGACGCTGAGGCCGTCGATGTAGACCTTCTTGCCGTTCCCGAGGCCGGTGCCGAACACGGTCTGGTCCCAGCTCGCGGGAACCGTGAAGTCGCCGTCGGCCTTCGCGGGCGACGCCCCGGCGGGGGCGGCGCCCGCTGCCGTGGCCGCGCCGATCCCGGCGATGCCGCCGGCTGCCGCGAGTGCCCCGCGGAGGAAGGATCCGCGACTGATGTCGTGCTGCGTGGTGTCGATGGACAAGGAACTCAACTCCTCGTGCTGGTCCGGTGTCGACGGGGGCGATCCGCCCGTGCCGCCGCTTCCATGACCAACCCTTTGCCAAAGCGTGACCGAGGGTCAAGACCGAGCGAGTGAACATTCCGGAAACCGGCCGGTCAACGTAAGAAACTTTCTTTTGTGCTCGGCGTGTCGCGCGGAAGGAGTCGACGGCGGGGCCGACGCCGCGGCGCTGGACCTCAGCGCAGCGGCGCAGGGGCCAGCAGCTCGATCTGCGCGAGAGCGATGGGGGAGCGCACGCCCGTGAGTACCAGCCGGAAGCGCACGGGACCCGAGAGGGGCGAACCGTCGGCGCCTCGCACGTCGGGCAGGGCGAAGGGGCGGGTCTGTCGGCGCCACCGGAACGTCTCGCCCGAGCGCTCGTCGACGACCCGCCAGGCCGCGGACGCTCGAGCGTCCCCGTCTCCCGGAGCATCCGCCGACGCCTCCTCGGTTCCGGGTTCCTCGTCGTCCTCGCGCACCTCGAGGCGCCACGAGGACGGATCCTGACCCTCGTGGGCACCGGAGGTGAGTGTGAGGAAGCGCGGGACGGGGCGACCCGGCGACGGAGCCGTCGGCGGAAGGTCGATGATGATCTCGCCGTCGACGGGCTCGAGCAGGGTCTCCGTGCGGGAGTCGTCGTCCAGGAGCGGATTCTCCGGGTCCCGAGCGAGCAGGTCGACGAGAGGGCGTGGGGCCTCGCCGGGCAGCGTCGGGGAGTCGGGCGGGGCATCGGACGGTCCCGGCTCGGCGCCCAGCTTCACGCGGATCTCGCCGCGCAGGTCGCCGTGGCGGAGGAAGGAGGTCGAGCGCAGCGTGCCCTCGCGCCGCACCGCCTGGATGTACGGGTGGTCCATCGCCTGGTCCTCGGCGCGGATCGTGAACTCCTCGCCGCCCAGCGGCCGCACGTGCGCGACGTCGAACAGCGGTGCGACCAGGTGGTACACGTCGGTGCCGAGCTGCAGCGGGTAGAGCCCGAGCGCCGTCAGCAGCCACCAGGCGCTCATCTCGCCGTTGTCCTCGTCGCCCGGGTACCCCTGCCCGATCTGCTCACCGGTGAACAGGCGCCGGTGCACCTCCCGCACCACCTCCTGCGCGCGATGGGGCGCGCCGGCGTGGTGGAACAGGAACGGGATGTGATGGCTGGGCTGGTTGGACATGCCGAACTGGCCCATGCGCACCGCACGCGCCTCGTGCATCTCGTGGATGACGCTGCCGTAGGTGCCGGGGCGTCGGCCCGTCTCGGGCGTCGCGAAGAACTCCTCGAGCTTCGCGCGGAGCTGGTCACGGCCCCCGTAGAGCGCAGCCAGACCCTCGCCGTCGTGCGGCACGTGGAAGGCGAAGTTCCAGCCGTCGGTCTCCGTGAAGTCGCCGCCCCAGTCGCGAGGGTCGAACTGCTCGGGGCTCTGCGCGAAGGCGCCGTCGGACCGTCGGCCCTGGAAGAAGCCGATTGCCGGATCGAACAGCAGCGCGTAGCCGGCGCTGCGCGCCTCGAGGTAGTCGGCCTCCTCGCGCAGGGCGCGGCGCCGCTGCTCGGACAGCTCGTGCGACCCGGAGTCCGCCGAGGCCTCGGAGGTCTCGGGGGCCTCGGCGAGGAGTCTCGCCTGGTGGGCGAGGCCCTGGTCGTTGATGTGGGCTTCGAGCGTCCAGGAGACGGACTCGGGGGTGCCTGAGTCGACGTACCCGGTGAACATCGCCCGCTCCGCGCCCTTGCGGCCCACCAGCGGATCCGGGGAGGCGACGGTCGCATTGCGCAGGCCCGCCTCGTAGGTCGCGAGCGGATCGCGCAGGCCGACGCCCTTGACCTGCGCGTCGGCGAAGGCGACGTCGGAGCTCGTGCCGGTCATGCAGTCCGCATAGCCGGGGGAGGACCAGCGCGGGATCCAGCCGCCCTCGCGGTAGTGCTGGACGAAGCCGTCGACGAGCCGTGCTGCGAGCTGCGGGTACAGCAGCGCGAAGGCCGGCCAGCAGGTGCGGTAGGTGTCCCAGAAGCCATGGTTGACGAACAGCTCACCGGCGATGACCTGGGCGTTCGTGCGCGTGTCGGTGACCTCGCCGCGCGTGGGCGCCACCGGCGAGGCGTGCATCGGCCGGGGATCGCGGGCCGAGCCCGTGTTCTCGTGCTGGGAGTTCGGGTAGAGGTTCAGGCGGTAGAGGCTCCCGTACAGGGTGCGGCGCTGCGGGGCCGCCGCGCCCTCGACGCTGATCACCCCGAGGCGCTCGGTCCATGCGGCACGGGCCGCGCGCTGGATCGTGCGCAGGTCGCGGCCCGCGAGCTCGAGGTCGAGGGTGTGCCGGGCCTGCTCGACGCCGATGAAGCTGGTCGCCAGGCGCACGGTCACCGTGCGGACGTCGTCGGCGAAGGTCGCGACGCGCGCGCTCGCGAGGTCCCCGTCGGCGGGCCCGACGTGCTCGGGCAGCGGGTCGAGGGTTCCGGCGACGAACATCCGCGAGCGACCCGCGGAGCGCTCCTCGCCGTCGGTGCCGTTGTCGACCCAGCCCGCGAAGGTCCCGTCGAACACCGCGCCCGCGAGATCGAGGCGCGTGCTCTCGTCGGCCCCCTCGAGGAGCAGGCCGCGGCGGCGGCCCGCCTCGGGGAAGGTCACCTCGAGCACGGCGCCGTGGTCGCTCGGGGCGAGGCGCAGTCGCGTGCCGTCCTCGAGGGCGACCGCGTAGAGGTCGGGCCGGGCGGTCTCGTCCTCGTGGGTGAAGGCGCGGGAGCGCCCGGCGGGAGTCGCGTCGGACCCCGTGAGCGGCATCATGATCAGCTGATTGCGGTCGCCCATCCACGGACTCGGCTGGTGCGAGACGGCGAGCCCCTGCAGCCGCGGACGGTTCTGCTCGTCGTTCGCGCGCTGGTACTGGTACGGCCATCGCAGGGAGCGTGCATCGGTCATCGGCGCGAAGAACGCGAAGCCGTTCGGCCAGGCCGTGATCGGCAGGTTGTTCCCGCGAGAGAAGTCGCCCGAGGCGTTCGTGCCGCGGCGGGTGTCCACCCAGGCCACGGGATCGTCGACGGGCGGGTCGGAGGGGATCGGCTCGATGCGCGGCGGGTCGAACCAGGCGGTGAGGGCGGGTGCGGTCGGATCGTCGGCCCTGCCCTCGGCATCGGCCTCGCTCTCGGTGCCGGCAGCGGCATCGGCGGATGCGGCGGGCGGGTCGGCCACGACCACGACGCCGACGACCGTGCGGCCGACGGCGCGGGAGAGATCGACCTGCACGTCGTTCCACTGGTCGGCGTACAGGATCTTCGCCGCGCCCTGCGCGGCGGCGTCGATCGCGGTCCCGTACTGATCGGGCGCGGCGAGCTCGGAGAGGCGGGTGCCGTCGGAGAGCTCCAGGTCCACCGCCACATGCGTCGCGCCCCAGGTGAGCGCGTCGTCGAGCTCCGGATACACGAAGACGTGCAGGCGCTCGCCGGGCGCGACCACGTGGAGCACGGGGTCGAGGTCGCGGTCGGTGAACGGGAAGGGGGCCTCGCTGCGCTCGCCGGCGGGGAACTGCGCACGCACCGCCTCGGGGGCGAGGAGACCTGCGGCGTCGCGACTGGTGGGGCCGCCGACGGGCCCGCCTCCGGGGGTGAGGATCATCCCGCCATGCTACGCAGGTCACACCCTCCTGCCTGCGTCCTCCCACGCGCTGGTCGGCGCGCCGAGGAGGACTCCGGTCCCGCGGTCAGCCCTTGCGGCCGTGCGGTCAGCCCGGGCGACGCGCGCTCGGGGATTCTCGGGACATGACCTGTTCGACCCATGACCGCCGTGATGTCACCGAGCCCCTCGAACCCCGAGCCGAGGCCGAGCCCCGGGTCTCGGGGCGGCGCGCCCTGATCACGGCGCTCGCGCTCTCGACGGGCACCGCCGCGCTCGTCGGCTCGGAGTTCGTGCCCGCCGGGGTGCTCCCGCAGATGGCGTCGGACCTCCGCGTCACCGAGGGGCGCGCGGGACTGGCCGTGGCCGCGACGGCCCTCGCGGGCGCGTTCACCGCCCCGACGATCGCCGCGATCCTTCCCCGCGCCGAGCGCCGCGCCGTGCTGCTCGCCCTGCTCGCCCTCGCGACGGTCTCGAACCTCGTGGTGGTCGTCGCACCGGGGCTCCCTCTCGTGCTGCTGGCCCGGGTGCTGCTCGGGATCGCGATCGCGGGGTACTGGTCCTTCACCTTCTCCATCGGCGTGCGCGTGACGGGGCGGCCCGCTCTGATCTCGACCGCCCTCGCTCTCGGCACGAGCGCGGCGACCATCGTGGGCGTGCCGCTGGCCTCGGTGCTCGGCGACCTGGTGGGGTGGCGCGCCGTGTTCGCGATCATCGCCGCCGTCAGCGTGCTCTCCGCCCTCGTGCTGCGCGCCGTGCTGCCACCGGTCCCGGCGCTGCCCGGAGCGGGGATCGCGATGATGAAGCAGGTGCTGCGCAGCAGGCTCCTGATGGCCGGGATCGTGGGCGTGGGCCTCGCGGCGCTCGCGAACTTCACGGCTTACCCCTACATCCGCCTCGCGATCGCCGAGGTCGCGCCCGCGTCCGTCGCGATGATCCTGCTCGCCTGGGGCATCGGCGGACTGGTCGGGAACATCGCCGGCGGATACCTCTCGCGCTGGCTGCGCTGGGCCACGGCGGCGGCCCCGGCGATCCTTGCGGTGTCCCTGTGCACGGTGGCCTCCGCCGACCATGCGCCGCTGCTCGTCCTCGGAACGGTCGCCTGGGGCGTCGGTTTCAACATGATCCCCGTGACCACCCAGCTGTGGGTGACGGCGGTCGAGCCGCACCGTGCGGAGGCTGCGGTCTCGCTGCAGGTCACGGCATTCCAGACGGCCATCACGGTGGGTGCGGTGCTCGGTGGCGCCCTCGTCGACGGCGCGGGCTATCCGGCGGCGCTGCGGCTCGGCGCGGTCGCGGCCGTGCTCGCCGCGCTCGTGTTCACCGTGCTCCCGGTGCGGCCCCGGATCGACTGACGCCAGCGGCCCGGCGTGCAGCCCGTGTGCGCGCGGAAGGCCCGCACGAAGGCCTCGACGGACCCGTATCCCGCCGTGCTCGCGACGCGTGCGAGCGGGGCGTCGGTCCGGCCCAGCTCGCCCATGGCCTGCTCGAGGCGCAGCCGACGCAGGTACTGCATCGGGCTGAGTCCCGTGGCGCGCCGGAAGCGCTCCACGAGGACGGTCGTGCCCACGTGCGCGAGGGCGGCGATCTCGGCGAGCGTCCAGCCGTGGAGCGGGTCGCTGTCCATCGCTCCCGCCGCGCGGTGGACGATCGGGTCCGCCGCGGTCGACGGCACGGCGCCGCCGGCCTCGGTGAGCATCGCCGAACCGAGGATCTCGCCGTATGCGGTAGTCATCCGCGGTCGGACGGCGGCCGTCTCCGGTCGCATCGGGCACAGGTCCAGGAGGGCGACGGCGCCGTTCTGACGGGCGGCGAAGTCGCGTGCGATCAGCGGGGCGGCCGGTGGGTTCCTCCCGAGGCGGCGGAGGTCGGCGACGGCGAGGGAGGTGGCGGACAGGGCGCGGACGGGGTGGAGGCGGGCATGGTGGAGGTAGGCGGCGTCCCCGCGCTCCAGGCGCTGGGGCCCCGTGCGTCCGGCGACCTCGACTGCGCCCTCGCGCACGAGCATCCACAGGGAGGTGCGGTGAGGAGGCAGGACCTCGCTCGGGGCGAGCCGCACCGTGCGCGAGGCGGCGAGGACCCAGGCTTCCGCCGTCGAACCATCGGACACGTCCATGGCATGACGAACGAGGGGGAGGCGGCGAGAATTCCCCGGGGCCCCGGCCCTCGTCCCTCCCCGGCTCCCATCGTCGGCGCCGCTCAGGCGCTGAGCCGCTTGAGCCGCAGGAGGCGGCGCATGCCCGCGGCGCCGGGATGCGCGCACGGGGCGAGCGCGGCGGCGAGCCGGGCGCGGACCACTGCCTCGTCGAGGTGCATGCCGATCGCGACCAGTCCCTCGGGATGCTCGCTCTCCGGCGGCGCCGTCGCCACATGCATCCGTCGGCCCACGAGGTTCAGTGCGAAGCGCCGCGGACCGCGGGGCCCGGCGACGGCGATGATGCCCTTGAGGCGGAAGACCCCCTCGGGCGGGTCCTCGAGCAGATCGGCCAGGGCCGACGGCTCCACCGGGCCCTGGGCATGCACCGTGACGGCATCCGCGTGCTCGTGGACGTGCCGGGCGTGCTCCTCCCGCGCGAGCGCGGCGAGCGGAAGCTGGTCTGGCGGGTCCTCCGACCGGGCGACGTCCAGGAGCAGCGCCGGGTCGAGCCCGCCGTGGGGGACGGCCAGGACGTGCGCGTCCTCGCTGCGCTCGCGGACGCGGGCCGTGATCGCCTCGATCCGCCGTGCGGCGAGCTGCTCGGGCAGCAGGTCGGTCTTGGTGAGGAGCACGAGCGAGGGGGCGGCGTACCGGGCGGGCGCGGGGAGCGGGTGCGGTCCGTCCCCACCGGGGTCGACGGTCTCGAAGCACGTCTCGGCGTCGACCACCTCAACCACGCCCGCCAGTCGCGTGCGCTCGGCGGAGGAGAAGCGGATCATGCGCCCCAGCGCGAGCGGCTCGGCGGCTCCGCTCGCCTCGATGACGATGGCGTCGAGGGCCAGGCGGGGTCGGGACAGGCTCTCCAGGGCATCGTCCAGCGGTGTCGAGTCCGGCAGGCAGCACAGGCAGCCGCCTGCGATCGAGGCGACGTCGTCGACCTGGCCGGTGACCATCGCCGCGTCCACGTTGATCTCGCCGAGGTCGTTGACGATCACGCCGAGGCGCGCACCCGGCGCCGCCAGCAGCGCGTTGAGCACCGTCGTCTTCCCCGCTCCGAGGTGCCCGGTCAGGGCGATCACGGGAACGGGCTGCAGGGCCGACGGGCCGACGGGCACGGGCGTCCTCCTGGTGCGGGGTGGGCGGAGTGGAGCGGGTGGTGTGGTGCGGGTGCGATGCGGGTCGGGACGGGGCCGCGTCCGCAGGTGCGGGTGCGTGCGGACCGGCGCGACCGCTCTTCGCTGAGAAACATTATCAACAAGACGGAGGGCCCTGAGACGCACGAGGCCCCGCGGGCGAACCCGCGGGGCCTCGGAATCCAGCGCGGCGCAGGGCCGCGACGCGGAGATGATCAGTCGCGCTGCGAACGGTCGATCGCGCGCACGCCGCGCCAGGCGAGCGGGATCGCGACCGCGGCGATCGCGGCCTTCACGACGCCGCCCGCGATGAAGGGCGTGACGCCCAGGGCCAGGATCTGGCCGAGGTCGGCGCCCGCGCCCATCACGGCGTTCAGGATCCAGGCCATGTAGGGCACACCCACGAGGAAGGGCACGACGCTCGCGGCGGCGAAGCCGGCGAAGGCCTTCCAGGAGCGGCGGTCCCACGAGCGCTCGGCGAACCAGCCCGCGAGGTACGCGGCGGGGATGAAGCCCAGGATGAACCCGAAGCTCGGGGTCATCACGGCGGCGAGGGAGCCGCTGAAGCCCGCGAACACCGGGGCTCCGGCAAGGCCGGCGACCATGTACGCGGTCAGCGCGGCGGCTCCGCGGCGCGCGCCGAGTGCCGCGCCCACGAGGAGCACGCCCAGGGTCTGGCCCGTGATCGGGACGACGGGCAGCGGGATCTCGACCTGGGCCAGCAGGGCGACGATCGCGGCTCCGGCGACGACCAGTGCGGCATCGACCCCCAGCGAGCGATGCCGGTTCAGAGCATCGGCGAGGACGGGGTGCCGGGGGGAGAGGGCTGCGGCGGTCACGGGACTCCTTCTTCCGGGAAACGGACGAGCGGCCATGGTAGTGCGACCGGCCCCTCACGCGGGCCTTGCGTTCACGCGGGGCCGCGGGCGCGGTCAGGTGCGATCAGGCGCGGTCAGGGGCGGGCGGGCGCGAGCAGGGCAGCGAGCTCCTCGACCATCGCGGGCTGCCACCAGGCCCAGTCGTGGCCTCCGCGATGCAGGCGCACAGGGATCGTGGCACCGGTCCCGTCGGACGCGGCGTCCGCGAGCTCGCGCGCCGCCTCGCCCATCGTCCCCTCGAAATGTCCGGCGTGGAGACGGATGCGCACGCTCCCGGGGTCCGTGCTGCGGAGCGCTGCGCGCAGGGGAGCCGCGAGTGCCAGGTGCGGATAGCGCCAGAGGGAGACCGACTGCGCGATCGTGGCACCGATCCTGTGCGGCGCCCGAGCGAGGGCGAAGAGCGAGGTCAGACCCCCGAAGCTCGATCCTGCGACCACGGTGCGCCACGGATCGGGGGCGGGACGCAGACGCGGCACCAGCGTGTCCGCGATCCATGCGGCCTGTCCGCCGGGCACGCCCAGGTCCCGGGCGCGCTCGGGCCACGCGTCGATGAACACGGCGCGCAGCGGCGGCAGCTCGCCGGCCCGGACGGCCTCGGCGAGCACGCCCGGGGTGTCCAGGCGATCGAGATGCGCCTCCCCGTCGGTGACGACGAGCAGGGGCAGGCCCGACGGCGGGAGCGCGTCGTCCCCGCCCTCCTCGCCGTTCCCGCTGTCTACGCCGATCGTGCACCAGCGCGTGCGCGGCTCGCCCTCGGCCGTCGCCAGCTCGTGCACGGGGACGCTGGAGGGAGCGTGCGAGTCGACGACCCGGTCACGGACCAGGTCCAGGACCAGGGAGCCGGCAGGCCGCGCCTGCGGTCGCGACGGCGCCCCGGGACGCTTCCCCTTGAGGCCGTCGCTCCACCACGGCGGCTCGGCCGACGCTTCGCTGTCCCCGTGGTGCTCGAGGAAGGAGATCGTGGCGCAGAGGTCGTCGCGAACGGAGAGCACGCCCGTGAACCATCCGTCCCCCTGGGCGATGAGGTCGAGGCCGTCGGGGGGATCGGGGTGCCACCAGCCGTTGATCTGCACGGCCACCGCCCGTGCGCCGGGCGCTCGGTGCTGCAGGCGGACGATCGCGCGATCGTCCTCGCGTGCGAGGACCTCGACGGCCGCGCCGCCGGGCGCGGACGCCGCGGGATGGTGCTCGGCGCGCACGACGCGCACGCGCTGGACGGGGGCGTTCGTCGGCCGCGGGAGCGGCTCCCACCCGGGCCCGGACAGCAGGGCCGCGAGATCGGAGCGCTGGGCGTCGCCGGCGGGACGGGGCGCCGGCTCCTGCGCGTTCACAGCGGCACCACCAGGGGCCGGCCGGAGGTCGGATGCTCGAGCACGGCGACCTCGTGGCGGTAGACCTCGCGGATCCGGTCGGGGGTGAGCACGTCCTCGGGGATGCCGAGCGCGACCAGGCGCCCGCCGTCGAACATGGCGATGCGGTCGCTGCAGCGCGCGGCGAGGGTGAGGTCGTGGAGGACCACGAGCACGCAGCGGCCCTCCTGCGCGAGCTCGCGCGCCCGGGCCATGAGCACCTCCTGGTGATGGAGGTCCAGAGCGGCCGTCGGCTCGTCGAGCAGCACCACCTGGGCGTCCTGGGCGAGGACGCGGGCGAACACGGTCCGCGCGAGCTCGCCGCCCGAGAGCGTCGTGACGTCCCGCCCGGCGAGGGTGTCGACGTCCGCCTCGCGCAGGCAGCGCTCGATGAGGGCGTCGTCGTCCGGGCCGATGGGATGCGGGGCGCGGCCCATCGCCGCTGCCTCGCGCACGGTGAAGGAGAAGGCCTGGCTGTGGTGCTGGGTCATCACCGAACGGTGCCGGGCCAGGGCCTTGGCCGGCCAGTCCGCCGTCGGCGTGCCGTCCAGGAGTACCTGGCCGCTCGTGGGCCGCTGATCGCCCGAGAGCAGGGAGAGGAGCGTCGACTTCCCGGCACCGTTGGGGCCGACGAGCGCCACGAGCTCGCCTCCGCTCGCCGAGAACTCGACGTCCCGCAGCAGCACCGCGCCCCCGATGGCGAAGCCGGCCTGCTCGACGCGGATCCACGGCTCGGTCGCGGGCGCCCCGGCCGCGGACGTGCCGGCGCGCGTCCCCGTCTGTGCGCTCACAGCCGCACCGTCCGCGAGCGCAGCACGAGCATGAGGAAGAACGGGGCGCCCATGATCGCCGTGAACAGGCCGATCGGCACCTCGGCGGGAGGGGCGACGGTGCGCGAGAGCGTGTCCGCGACGACGATCAGCAGCGCACCGATCACGGCCGACATCGGCAGCACCCCGCGGTGCGCGGGGCCGCAGATGAGGCGCACGATGTGCGGGACGACGAGGCCGATGAAGCCGATCGTGCCCGCGAAGGCGACGCTCGTGCCCGTGAGCAGCGCGGTGGTCCCGATGACGATCTTCCTGGTCGTGGACACGTCCAGGCCCAGGTGGTGGGCCTGGCGGTCGCCGAGCGTGAGCAGGTCCAGGCGGCGCGAGAGCAGGATCATCACCACCACGCCGATGAGGATCATGGGCGTGCCGATCGCGAGCTTCATCCAGTCCAGATCGCCCAGCGAGCCCATCTGCCAGAACACCACGGTCTGCAGATCGTCGTCGTCGGCCGCGAAGGTGAGGAACCCGGTGACGGCCGCGAAGGCGGAGCCGATCGCGATGCCCACGAGGAGCAGCCGCGCGGTGCCGGAGTCCATCCCCGGGCGGGCGAGCGCGTAGATGAGGGTCGTGGCGAGGATGCCGCCCGCGAAGGCCGCGGCGGGCACCACCCAGGCGACCGCCGCACCGGTCAGCGGAGGCAGCAGGACGATCGCGGCGACCGCGCCCGTGGAGGCGCCGCCGCTGACGCCGATGATGCCGGGATCGGCCAGCGGGTTGCGGAACAGGCTCTGCAGCGCCGCGCCGGAGACCGCGAGCGCCGCTCCGGAGAGCGCCCCGAACAGCATGCGCGGCATCCGCAGGTCCATCACGACGGTGGTCTCGAGCGGCGGGCGCGCGGCGCCCTGCCCGAGGATCTCGTGCCAGACGACGCCGAGGACCGTGCTCGGACTGAGCTGGATGGGGCCCGTCCCGATCGAGACGACGATCGCGACCAGCAGCACCGCGCCGCCGATCGGGAGGCCGATCGCGAGCGGCAGGCGCCGGGTCCGCTCGCGCGCCGCGCGGCGGGGAGCGGACCCGGCGGTGTCCTCGGCGGCGGTCACTTCGCGACGGCGGCGAGGGCCTTCACCAGCGCGATCGCACCGGCGCCGACGCCCACGCCGCTGACCTTGATCTGCTCGCTGGGCATGAGGAAGAACGTGTTCGAGGTGCCCGCGGGAGTCTGCGCAAGGGTCGGGAAGGCGGAGAGGAAGCCCTCGAGCCCGCCCCACTCCTCGAGATCGCCGTCGCCCGTGAGGATGACGTCGGGCTTCGTGTCCAGCAGACCCTCGTCGCTGTACTTCACGGAGTAGCCGCGCAGGCCCTCCTCGACGCCGACGCTCGTCGCGCCCGCGGCCTCGATGATGTCTGCGGCGGCCGTGCCGGTGCCGACCACGGCGTTCGCGCCGCCCGCGCCGCTCGAGGTCACCGCGAGGATGCGCAGGCCGTCGATGCCGGTGCCCTTCGCGTCGGACGCGGCCTGGTCGAGCTGGTCCTCGACGGTGCTCGCGAGCTCCTCGCCCGCGTCCTTCGCCCCCACGTACTCGGCGACGGCGCGGATCTTGTCGGCGATGGGCTGCTGGTCGTCGACCACGACGGCGTCCACGCCGGCTTCCCGGAACTGGGCCGCGGGCTTGCCGTGGCGCTTGACGTTGTTGCCGATGAAGAGGGTCCCCTTGACGCTGAGCAGGCCCTCGACGCCGGTCTTCTGGCTGAACTCGTAGTGCTCGGGCGCATCGAGGGCGGCCTGGGCGACGGAGTTCGTGGGGGCCGCATAGATGTTCTTCTGCAGGCCCAGCGCCGCGAGGATGTCGGCGACGTCCTCGCCGCCGACGATGATCTTCGAGATGTCCTTGACCTCGACCTTCTCGCCCGTGCCGTCGGTGACCGTCACCGGCAGCTCCGGGGTCGCCGACGCCGAGGGCAGATCCGTGCCCTCCACCCAGGTCCAGCCCTCGGGCAGGTCCGACGGAGCGCCCTGCGCGCCGCCGGCCGCGGAGCCGGAGCCGCCGTCGGAGGAGCCGCCGTCCGAGGCTGCGTCCTCGGCGGACTGGCTGCCCGCACCGCATGCGGTGAGCGCGGCGAGGACCGCGGCCGACGGGGCGATCCCGAGCAGGGAGCGCCGTGCGAGCGGACGACGGACGGAGGTCTCGTGGGAGGAGGTGCGGGGGAGCGGGCGCGACGAGGTCACAGAACGGTCCTTCGGGTGAACTAGGCGGATACTCAGGCATGCCTAAGTAGGCGTGCAGGGTCTACTAGATCACGAGAGGAGGAGAGCGTCACCCGGCGGCGGCAGGGGTCACATCCCCGGCCGCCGCCGGGCCGACGGCTCGCTCACGCTGCGCTCGCGCGGGCGGCGGGCACCTTCTCCCCGGCGTCCACGCAGAAGGGGAGCGTGTTCTCCCGCGGAGGCACCGGGCAGGTCGAGAAATCGGTGTAGGCGCACGGGAGGTTCACCGCGCGATTGAAGTCGATCACCGCGGAGCCGTCGGCCGATGGGGCGGGGACCGTGAGGGATCTGCTCGCCGCATAGGTCGTGATCCCGCTGGTCGCGTCGCGGAACAGGACAGTCAGCGAGCCGTCCGCGCCCGCGAAGGCCGTGAGGCGGTGGGTGCGCCCGTCGCGCTCGAACTCGAGACGGCCCGGGCTCGAGAAGGTGTGCTGGATGCCCGGCAGCACGGCCTCGACCCGGCGTGCGGTGGGCGCAGGATCGGCGACGAAGCGAGCGTCGATCGCCCACTGCGGGTCGGCCGGATAGGCCTTCGTCCCGGTGAAGGAGGCGAGGTAGGGGCTGTCCGCGCGGCGGGGTCGCAGCATGACGCCACTGCCGCGCCGCGAGACCTCCGCGAGCCCGTCGACGCCCTCGGCGCCCGCGTCCCCGCCGCCCGCGCCGCCGTCGCCCTGGCCCGCCGACCGATCGACGAAGCGCAGCAGGACGGTGCCGTCGTGCATGAGCGGTGCGAGCTGCCGGGTGCCGCGCAGCTCCTCGTCCCCTGCCGTGAGGACCTCGCCCTCGGCGAGCTCGACCAGCGGGCCCTGGGGGCCGACGGACCAGGCGCCCGGGACGCCGGGCGCGCGCAGTCGCGTGCGGCCCAGCCAGTGCAGCCCGGTGGCGGCGAGGATCCCGAGCGGCTCCGTGCGCGAGCTCTCGTGCGCCTCGTGCCAGGCGGTCCACTCCTCGGTGAAGGCCGCGGTGGCGGCGGGCCCGGATGCGGTCCGCGCGGCGGTCCTGGGTGCGGCGCTCATGCGGCGCCCCGCACGACGTCCAGCGGCACCGTGCCGCGCTCGGCGTCCAGGAGCTCCCCGAACCAGCGCGCGACCTGCCGCACCGCGGGCGTCGGCGCTTCGCGCTCGACCTCCGCGTTGTAGTTGGAGTTCGTGTTGAGGTCGTAGGTGACGGTGCGGCCATCGGTCGTGGTGAGGAACTCGATGCCCGCGATCTCGATCCCGAGGTCCGCCAGCAGCTCCTCGTAGCGCCGGATCAGGGGCGTGCTCGCGGTGATCGACCGATCGAGCCGGAAGCTCGGGGGCGTCGGGGTCCCGGGCAGGGCGCAGGCGTCGGCCGGGCAGAGCTCGAATCCGCCGGAGGTGTCCACGCGCACCGCGTACACGAAGCGGCCGCCAACGAACTCCGCGCGCGTGATCACGGGCTCGGGGGCCACCAGCAGCTCCTGCAGCAGGGTGATGCCGTCGGCGCTCTCCTCGAAGTCCGCGCTCCGCACGTACTCCTCGAAGGACTCGTGGTCCTCGAAGCGGCGCACCCCCAGGCCCTTGCCGCCCTGGTCGTGCTTGGTGATGAAGGGTGTGGGAAGGGTGCGTGCGGCATCGGCGAGCGAGCCGCGGTCGTGCACGGCGATCGTGCGCGGCACGTCGAAGCCCGCGTGGCGCAGCGCCGCGTGCTGCTGGATCTTCGAGACCTCGAGGTCGGCGACGCGGGAGCCTCCCACCACCCGCCGCCCCCAGGACTCGAGCCAGGTGAGGGCGCCGCGCGCGACGTCCTTCGCGTGCGGGGCGCCGCGGGTATGGGACGAGGCGCTCAGACGGGACCAGAACACGCCCTGAGGAGGTTCGGCGTCGAGATCGAGCACCCCGCCGTCGAGCGGCCACTCGATCAGCGGCACGCCGACGGCCTCGAAGGCCGCGGTGAACGGGGCGATCCACTCCGGGTTGTCGTGCAGCACGTGGACCGCCGGAGCGGCCGGCACCACGGGCAGGGACGGGGCCGCGGATGCGGTCGGGAATGCGGGGTCGGACATCGGGCCTCCTGGACGTCGAGCTCTGGACCTGCCGGAGCAACGGGTGGGCCGACGCTAGCCCTCCCTCGGGTCGCGCGGTGGATCACGGACATCCCGCGTCATCTGCGGACGCCCCGGTCCACGCGCACACGATCGGTGCGTGGATGCGCCTGCCCGCGCCCGGACGTGCCGGGGCGGCAGTGATCGTGTTCTCCGAACTTAGCTTATGGGTGCCATAAGCAGAGCGCAGGGGTTGAAGAATGTGGGGTTCCTCGCGTGGCGCACCGCGCCACCGATCACGAGGACTTCCGTTTCTTCCCGGAGGCCGATGCGCTCTTCGAGGAGGACGTCTTCGACGTCCCTGCCGACTTTTTCGATCCACCTGCGGGCTTCTTCGACCCTGCGGCGGACTTCTTCGAGGCCCCGGCGGGCTTCTTCGAACCGCCAGTGGACTTCTTCGTTCCGCCGGTGGACTTCTTCGCTCCCGACGACGAGCCCTCCGATCCCGTGGACCCGCGCTTCTGGAGGCTGCGCTCGAGCGCGTCCATCAGGCTGATGACCTTGCCGCCCTGCTCCTTCTCGGCGTGCTCCTCCCGCTCGCGGCCGAAGGTCTCGTCGGTGTCCACGGACTCCCCCTGCTCGAGCTTGTCCTCGATGAGCTCGTGCAGCTGCTCCTGGTACTCGTCGGAGTACTTCTCGGGGTCGAAGTCGCCGCTGAACTGGTCGACGAGAGCACCGGCCATGTCCAGCTCCTTCTCGGAGATCTTCGGCCGTTTGCGGGCGGCGGGGAAGTCCATGTCCTGCACGTCCTCGGGCCAGCGCATGGTCTGGAGCGTCAGCAGGCGCCCGCGGGAGCGCAGCACCCCCAGGCGCGTCTTCGTGCGCAGCGTGAAGGTGACGATCGCGGTGCGCTCGCTGTGCTCGAGCGTCCGGCGCAGCAGCAGGTACGACTTCGGCGATCTGCCGACCGGCTCGAGCACGTAGGCCGTGCCCAGCAGGAGCGGATCGACCTGCTCCCGCGGGATGAACTGCACGACGTCGATCTCGTCGTCCTCCTCCGCCGGGAGGGCATCGAGCTCCTCGTCGGTGAGGACGACGGTCTTGTCGCCCTCCGCATAGGCCTTCTCGATGTGGTCGTAGTCGATCACACGGCCGCAGACCTCGCAGCGCCGCTCGTACCTGATGCGCCCGTCGTCCTCGTCGTGCACCTGATGGAAGGAGACGTCGTGCGACCGGGTGGCGCTGTACAGCTTCACCGGCACGTTCACGAGCCCGAACGTGATCTCACCGCTCCATATCGCGCGCATCGCACCATCACAGCACTCCCGGGCGCCCACGGCCAGAGGCCCCTCGCGCAGCGGCGGCCGGGCTCGCCCGTGACAGGGCGGGTGATCCGCGCAACAGTGGAGCCATGTCGGCACGGGAGCAGAAGTCCGCACGAGAGCAGAAGGTGGAGGTCGACGGCCGCACGCTGCGGCTCACGCACCTCGACAAGGTCATGTATCCCTCGACCGGGACCACCAAGGGCGAGGTCATCGACTACTACCGGCGTGCCGCCGGGGTGATGGTGCCGCAGGCCGCCCGTCGACCGGCGACGCGGAAGCGATGGGTCGACGGGGTCGGCACCGCTGAGAATCCGGGCAAGGTCTTCTTCCGCAAGGACCTCGAGGACTCCGCGCCCGACTGGGTGCCGCGAGCGGACCTCGAGCACCACGACGGCATCTCCACCTACCCCCTGGTGGACGAGCCGGCCGTGCTGGTGTGGCTCGCCCAGCTCGCGGCCCTCGAGATCCACACCCCCCAGTGGCGGTTCGACGCCGAGGGCGAGCCGGCCCGCCCCGACCGGCTCGTGCTCGATCTCGATCCGGGAGAGGGCGCCGATGTCGGCGACTGCGCCCAGGTGGCGCTGTGGTGCCGCGAGCTCCTGGACGAGATGGGACTCGACTCCTATCCCGTGACCTCCGGCTCGAAGGGGATCCACCTCTACGCCCCGCTGGACGGGACCTCCGCCGCCGACGAGGTCGCCGAGGTCGCGCACCGTCTCGCGCGAGTCCTCGAGGACGAGCACCCCGACCATGTGGTCAGCGACATGAAGAGATCCCTGCGCCGAGGGAAGGTCCTGGTCGACTGGTCGCAGAACAACGGGCACAAGACCACGGTGTGCCCGTACTCCCTGCGCGGCAGGGAGCGTCCCACGGTCGCCGCGCCCCGCACCTGGGACGAGATCGAGGACTCCTCGCTCGCCCAGCTCGGCTTCGAGGAGGTCCTCGCGCGCATCGAGGACGGCACCGATCCCCTCGCGGCGCTCGGCCTCGAGCAGCACGACTCGTCGGCCGGTGGAGAGGCGTCGGCCGACGACGAGGCGTCGGCCGGGGCCGCGGACGATCGGCTGCGCACCTACCGCTCCAAGCGCGACGTGCGCCGCACCCCGGAGCCCGTCCCCGACGCGGCAGGGGAAGGGCCGCAGGGGCGGGCCGATGCCGCGCGGCGCGCGCTCGAGGCGGAGGACCCGATGTTCGTGATCCAGGAGCACCACGCCTCGAGCCTGCACTGGGACTTCCGGCTCCAGCACGACGGGGTGCTCGTCTCCTGGGCCGTCCCCAAGGGACCGCCGCTCGAGGCGGACGTGAATCGGCTGGCGGTGCAGACGGAGGACCATCCGCTCGAGTACGGCACGTTCGAGGGGAGCATCCCGGAGGACGAGTACGGCGGGGGAGAGGTGACCATCTGGGACAGCGGCCTCGTCGAGATCGAGAAGTGGCGCGAGGGGCGCGAGGTCATCGCCGTCTGCCGCGGACGCGAGGACGGAGGGCTCGGAGGCGTGCCGCGCCGCTTCGCGTTCATCCACACGGGAGGCATGGGCCGCGGTGCCAGGACCGCGGCCGCGAAGGAGAAGGCGAAGGCCGACTGGCTCCTGCACCTCATGAAGGACCAGCCCGAGGAGGGATCGGCCGGTGCCCACGAGGAGACCGACGCCGACGAGCGGATCAGCCCGATGCTCGCGACGCTCGGCGCGCGCGAGGACATCGACGAGGACGACTGGGCCTTCGAGATGAAATGGGACGGTGTGCGCGCGACCGCCACGATCACCCCGACCGGTGTGCGCCTGACCAGCCGCGGCGGCAAGGACGTCACCGCCGCCTTCCCCGAGCTCGGGGAGCTGGCCGACGCGGTGGGCGGCGCCGGCTCCGGGACGGGACGCATCGTCCTGGACGGTGAGATCGTCGCCCTGGACTCCCATGACCGGCCCTCGTTCTCGCGCCTCCAGCGACGTCTGGGACTGACGTCCCGGCGCGACGTGGAGCGGGCGCAGAAGGAGACGGAGGTCCACCTGATGGTCTTCGACCTGCTCGAGGCCGACGGCAGGTCGCTGCTGCGCACGCCGTACAGGGAACGGCGCGAGGCCCTCTTCGCGGCCGTCGACCCCACCGAGCACGTGAAGCTCCCGCACGCGGACCATGGGGACGTCGACCACGCGATCGCCGTCTCCCAGGAGCTCCAGCTCGAGGGCGTGATGGCGAAGAAGGAATCGAGCGTCTACCAGCCCGGGCGCCGTGCCCGCACCTGGATCAAGATCAAGAACGCCCATCACCAGGAGGTCGTCGTCGTGGGGTGGCGCGAAGGCCGGGGCGCACGCGCAGGCGGGATCGGCTCCCTGCTGCTGGCCGTCCCGGACGAGGACGGGAATCTGCACTACGTCGGTCGCGTGGGCACCGGGTTCAGCGAGGACGACCTCGAGCACGCGCGAGAGCGCCTCCGCTCGCGCGCGCGGAAGACGCCGCCGGTGGGCGGCGTCCCGAGTGCCGACGCCCGCGACGCCCACTGGGTGCGCGCCGACCTCGTGGGCGAGGTGCGCCATGCCGAGCGCACCCCCGACGACAGGCTGCGCCAGCCCGTGTGGAGGGGGTGGCGTCCCGACAAGGACGCCGCCGAGGTGCGCTGGGAGTCCTGATCCCTCCGAGGGATCCTGCGAAAGGGTTCCTGCGCACGCCTTGCTATGGTGCACGTGCTGTACGACACGTCACGACAACATCGCACGTGCCGCCTTCGTCGGGCTCGCAGTCGTGCGGGCCCCCACGGGGCACCGATGCCCGGGCGGCGCAGCGAGGTCCGAGGAGGAACCGGTGTCGCCCCTTTCCCCGCCCGCCCCAGGCATCCCGCCTGCGTCACCCGAAGCGGCTCCGCCGCGCACCGCGTCGGCCGCCCTCGCGCCTCCGCCCGCCGGAGCCCGGCCCCCCGCGCTGCGCTGGATCGCACTGCTCGCGGTCCTGCTCATGGCCGCGCTCACCGCCGCGGTGAGCGCGCAGCCCGCCCACGCGGAGCCGAAGGAGAAGTACGTCGTCGGCACCGACACCACCTACGCGCCCTTCGAGTACACCGGCTCCGACGGCGACCTCGAGGGCATCGACATCGACCTGCTCCACGCGATCGCGAAGGACCAGGGTTTCGAGGTCGAGATCCGCCCGCTCGGCTTCGACGCGGCGGTCCAGGCGCTGTCCTCGAACCAGGTCGACGCCGTGATGGCGGGCATGACCATCACGGACGAGCGCAAGGAATCCTTCGACTTCACTGACACCTACTTCGTGGGCGGCGTGCAGTTCGCGGTGCCCGAGAGCAGCGACATCTCTTCCCTCGACGAGCTGAAGGGCGAGACGGTCGCGGTGAAGAACGGCACCACCGGCAAGGACTTCGCCGAGGAGAACAAGGACAAGTACGGCTACACGGTCGACACCTACCAGGAGACCACCGACGTGGTCGACGCGGTGAAGTCCGGGCACGCGGTCGGCTACTTCGACGACTACCCGGTGATCGCCTACGGCATCACCCAGGGATCCGGCTTCAAGCAGGTCGGTGACCCGCAGGGCGGCGGCGACTTCGGCGCCGCCGTGAACAAGGGCAAGAACGCGGAGTTCCGCGAGAAGTTCAACGCGGGGCTGAAGAACCTCAAGAAGAGCGGCGAGTACGACAAGATCGTCGAGAAGTACGTCGGTGCCCAGGGCAGCGACGGCGGCGGCGAGCAGGCGCAGAAGCCCGACCGCTCCGTGCTCACGGTGATCACGGACTACTGGCCGCAGCTGCTGAACGGCGTCTGGCTCACGTTCCTGTCCACCGTGGTCGCGCTCGTGCTGGCCTTCGTGCTCGGCATCATCTTCGGCTTCGCCCGCCTCGCGCGCTTCGCTCCCTTCCGCTGGGTCGCGACCGCCTACGTGTACGTCTTCCGCGGGACACCGATCCTGGTGCAGGCGTTCTTCATCTTCTTCGCGATCCCGCAGATGTTCCCCGAGCTCAAGATGGGGCCGTTCGTCGCCGGTGCGATCACGCTGACGCTCAACACCGGCGCCTACATGACCGAGATCATCCGCGGCGGCATCCAGGCCGTCGACTCCGGGCAGACGGAGGCCGCCCGATCGCTGGGCCTGGGCCACCGCAAGACCATGCAGAAGGTCGTGCTCCCGCAGGCCTTCCGGATCATGATCCCGACCTTCGTGAACCAGGGCATCATCACGCTGAAGGACACCTCGCTGCTGAGCGTCATCGGGCTCGCAGAGCTCACCTACCAGTCCCGGCAGATCATCGCGACGACCTACATGTCCTCGCAGGTGCTGGTCGTGGTGGCGTTCCTGTACTTCGCGGTGATCACGGTGCTCACCCTGCTGTCGCAGCGACTCGAGAGGAAGTACGCGGTATGAGCGAGCAGACGAGTCCGAGCGGGCAGACGGGCGCCCGCGACGGCGCGGGTGCCTCCGGCGCGACGAAGGATCCGGGCGAGCGTCCCGAGAAGATCGTCGTCGAGGGGCTGCGCAAGAGCTTCGGCGACAACGAGGTGCTCACCGGCATCGACCTCACGGTGAAGGAGCGCGAGGTGGTCGCGATCATCGGCCCCTCGGGGTCGGGCAAGTCCACCTTCCTGCGCTGCCTGAACCGTCTCGAGGACCCCACGGGCGGGTCGATCGTGATCGACGGCGCCGACCTCTCGGGGCGGAAGGTGAAGATCGACGAGGTGCGCCAGAGGATCGGCATGGTCTTCCAGCACTTCAACCTCTTCCCGCACATGACCGTCCTCGAGAACATCACCCTCGCGCCGATCCAGCTGGCCAAGTGCTCCGCGAAGGAGGCCGAGCAGCGCGCCCGCACCCTCCTGGACCGGGTGGGGCTCGCCGAGAAGGCCGACGCCAAGCCGGCCTCGCTCTCCGGCGGGCAGAAGCAGCGCGTCGCGATCGCGCGAGCGCTCGCCATGGAGCCCGAGGTGATGCTCTTCGACGAGGCCACGAGCGCGCTCGACCCCGAGATGGTGGGCGAGGTGCTCCAGGTGATCCGCGACCTCGCGGAGAACGGGATGACCATGATCCTGGTGACCCACGAGATGGGCTTCGCCCGCGAGGTCTCCAACCGCACGATCTTCATGGACGGCGGCGTGATCGTCGAGGCCGGGACGCCCGAGGAGATCTTCGGCGATCCGCAGAGCGAGCGGCTCAAGGACTTCCTGGCCAAGGTGCTCTGAGCACACGGCGACCTCCGCACCGACCCGGTGCACGAGCGCGGCCCCCGCACCCACCGGTGCGGGGGCCGCGGTGCGTCCGGTGCCTCTTGCACACTCACCGTCTACCGTTTACCGTTAACGAACGGGGTACCGACGAACAAGGGAGTGACCGGTATGGCATCCGTGGCCACGGAAGACGATGCGCGCGGTGCGCGCCGAGCGGGGCGCCCGAAAGCCGGCGTATACCGATATGCGGTGCTCGCTCTCGTGACGCTCGGCGTCTCGGTGAACTACCTGGATCGAGCGACGATCAGCGTCGCCCTCCCTGACATCCAGCACGACCTGGGGTTGGCAGAGGCTGCAACGGGCGTCGCGCTGTCTGCTTTCTTCTGGACCTACGCGACATTCCAACTGCCCAGCGGCTATCTGGCCGGACGCATCGGGCCCCGCGTGATGATCGGTGCGTCCGCGCTCTGCTTCGGCCTCGTGACCGTACTGATGGGGTTCGCCTGGGGTCTCGTCTCCCTGATCGTGCTGCGCCTGATCCTCGGTATCGGCGAGAGCCCTGCATTCCCTGCCTCGGCCCAAGTGGTGTCCCGGTGGTTCCCCCGCTCAGAGCGGAGTTTTGCCTCCGCGACCTTCAACAACGGCAACCCGATCGGGTCCACGCTGTGCATCCCGCTCGTCGCCCTGCTGATCACGTGGGCGGGTTGGCGCAGCGCCTTCTACGTGACGGGTGCGGTCGCGATCATGTACGCGATCGCCTGGTGGTTCCTGTACCGCGATCCGCGAGCCTCGCGCTGGCTGCGCCGCGAGGAGCTCGAGTACATCGAAGCCGACCAGGAGGAGGCCAACAGGGATGCTGATTCCCAGCAGACCGTGCCCTGGCGCTCTCTTTTCCGCCACCGGATGGTCTGGTCGATGATGATCGGCTTCTTCTGCATCAACTTCGTGGCCTACTTCTTCATCACCTGGTTCCCCACGTATCTTGTGCGCACCTACGACCTCAGCCTGCTGAAGTTCGGTTTCATCGGAATGATCCCCGGGATCGCATCGATGCTCGGCGGATGGACCGGCGGGCTCGTCTCCGATCGACTCGTCCGACGAGGGGTGCCGGTGAGCCGCGCTCGCAAGATCTGCCTCGTCGGTGGGCTGCTGGGCACCTCGGTGATCATGCTCGCGGTGCTGTCACCGACGGTGTCGACCGCGCTGCTCGCGCTCTCGCTGTCCTACTTCTCCTCGACCTTCGCGGCAGCCTCGGTATGGTGTCTGCCCGCCGACGTCGCCCCGGTCAACGCTCATGTGGGTTCACTGGGAGGAATCCAGAACGCCGCGAGCAACTGCGCGGGCATCGTCTCGCCGATCCTGATCGGTGTGATCACCGGTGTGACGTCGTCCTTCGCGATCCCGTTGGTCATCGCAGGAGTCGTCGCCCTGCTCGGGGCCGCAAACTATGCGTTCGTGATGCCGAAGATCGAGCCGCTGCGCTCGACCTCGCCGCAGGCCGTGGGCGCATGACGGACGACGACCGCCGGGCCGTGGAACTGGATGTCGATGAGCTCCAGGACCGTTTGCGACGAATACTCGAGAACCTCGGGAGCCCGGCAGACGTCGCCGCCGAGGTCTCCCTCCACCTGGTGAGCGCGGAGCAGTCCGGCCACGCGAGCCACGGCGTCCTGCGCATGGCGCAGTACGCGAGGGAAATCGATGAGGGCAGCATCGATCCAGCGGGTCGCCCCACAGTCGTCAACCGGTCGGGAGCAGCAACGGTCCTCGATGCGCACCATGGCTTCGGGCACTTCTCGGCGGCCACGGCCGTCGACGTCGCCGCCCGGTCCGCACGTGAGCACGGAGTCGCCACCGTCGCCATCCGGGATGCGACCCACATCGGCCGCCTCGGCGAGTACGCGGAGCGGCTCGCCGACCTTGGACTCGTCTCGATCATCGTCGCTGCGGCAGCTGGCCCCGGCATCGGCTCCATGGCTCCTTTCGGGAGCTCCACCGGCTTTCCCTTCCTCAACACCAATCCGTGGGCGATGGGTTACCCCGGTGCGGACGCGCCGATCATCTTCGATGCCGCGATGTCCGTGATTCCCGAGGGCAAAGTCCACGCAGCCCTCGCACGCGGCGAGGACGTCCCGGAGGGCGCGCTCCTGGACCGCCACGGCGCGCCATCCATGTCTCCGCAGGACTTCCTCGACGGTGGCACGCTGACTCCGCTCGGGGGCCCCGGGTCCGGTCACAAGGGATACGGCCTCGCTCTGTCCGCAGCGCTGCTCGGGGGTCTCGCCCAGGCCGATGCCGCCGCACCGCAGCTGAACGGCCTCGCTCAGGTCCGCGGTGCGGACGAGGGCGGGCGCCGCACCGGGGGCGTCACGATCATCGCGCTCGACGTCGCCGCATTCAGCGATCGCGGTGACGAGTATGCCGAACGCACCACGCGCCTCTCGGGTGCGATCCGTGCCGACGGTGCGCTCGTTCCCGGCGACGTCGAGCGAAAAGCTCGGCGGCGTGCCGACGGCACGGTGACGCTTCCCGGCGAGACCCGCCGCGCGCTCGAGGCACTCGAGCGCGGAACCGACCCCTCCACGTCCACATCTGAGGAGACTCCATGACCACGACCCGACCGACCATCCTCACGGCCGCCCCGGTGGGCTTCACCGCCGACGGTGCCGTCGACCTCGATGCCTCGCGCAGGATCTTGGAGTTCATCCGGGACTCCGGCGTCGACGGCTCCTTCGTCCTGGGAACGACGGGCGAGTTTCCTTCGCTCTCCCGCGAGGAGCGCCGATCGCTCGCCGGACTGAGCCTCGAGGTGCTCGCGGACCGCCGGGTGGTGGTGCACGTGGGAGCACCGAGCATCCACCAGGTCCGCGAATTGATCGATGACGCCCGTGGCGCCGGTGCACGCGCCGTCGCGGTCCTGACTCCCTACTATCTGCCCGCGAGCACGACGGCCGTCGTCGACTTCTTCCGCGAGGCGGCGGCCGCCGCCGAGGGACTCGATGTCTTCGCCTACCTCTTCACGGCGAGGACGGGGAACGCAGTCGGAAGTGATCAGCTCGCCCAGATCGCACAGATTCCCGGGATCATCGGTGCGAAGGTCAGCGGAGAGACGCTCGAGCACGTCGCCTCCCTGCGCAAGTCCGTTCCGGCGGACTTCCAGCTGCTGACCGGATCGGACGCTGAGATCGCGCGCGTGACCTCGCGTGGGATCGACGGTGTGATCTCCGGCGTCGCCTCGGTGCTGCCCGAACCGTTCGTGGCCGTCGCGGAGGCGCTCTCCGCGGGCGCCGCTGACGACGAGCTGAAGTCGTTGCAGTCCGGCGTCGACCGTGCTGTCGAACTGATCCGGGGCGACCCGGAGCGGATGAAGGCGGGGCTGGCGGCGCGCGGCGTCGACGCCGGGACCAGCCGTATGGCCCTGGACCGACCCGAGCCGGAGCTCGCCGACCTCGTCAGGTCGTTCTCGCGGCTCTCGTGACGCGGAGGCCTGGGCGAGAGGGCAGGGCCGGTGATGATGCCTTCGTGCGACGGGCTACGGTAGTCCGGACCGTCGAGCGGAGAGGCACCCATGCACCAGAACCGGCTGCGCAGCGTCCCCATCGGAGTTCGGCTCGCCGAGACGTTGAGAGATCGGATCGTGCGAGGGAGCATCCCTGCAGGGACGCACCTCGTGGAGGACCGAGTCGCAGAGGAGTTCGACGTCAGCCGCGGACCCGTGCGAGATGCACTGCGCATCCTCTCGATCGAGCAGCTGATCGAGCCGGTGGGACGCAGAGGTCTTCGGGTCATCGGGCTGGGGCCCGACGGGATTCGCGACCTGTATGCCGTCCGCCGCGGCCTGGAGACCGTCGCGGTCACCGAGGTGTGCCGCGCCCGAGCGGAGGGCGGCTTGGGCCCGCTGCATCGGAGTGTGGAGACCATGCGGGGCAGCACCGGCGACGTCGACGCTTTCGCGACGAGCGACCTCGCCTTCCATCGCGCCCTCTACGAGACCTCGGGAAATCGGCGACTGCTCGCGCTGTGGGAGCAGATCGAGCCGCTCTTCGCCTGCATCCTCGCCATCACCAACAGCATCGACGGCGACCTCGAGCCCGTCGTCGTGGACCATTCGACTCTTCTAGAGGTCATCGCCTCGGGAGATGAGCGCCGAGCCGTCGACGTGCTCGAGAAGCACCTCGACGGCTCGCGTCGACGCATCATCACTGCGCTCGAACAGGTCTGGGCACACTCCGATGGTTCCTGACCGGGGCCCGGGGCGGTGACAGTCCAAGGGCGCACCGTCTACGAAGGAGCCTTCACCCCATGAGCACAGCCCCCATCGTCCTGGCCTGCCCCTCCGATTACGAGAACGTCTCCGCCGAGGGTGCCCGCGCGCTCGCAGACGCAGGGTTCCGGATCGTCCTCAATCCCCACGACCGCCCGCTGACGGAGCACGAGGTCCGCACCCTGGGTGCCGAGGCGGTCGCCGCCGTGGTCGGACTCGAGGAGTGGACTGACACGCAGATGGATGCCCTGCCCTCGCTGCGGATCCTGTGCAAGCAGGGCGTCGGGGTCGACAACATCGATCTCGAGTCCGCGCGGGCGCGGGGCATAGTCGTGACCAACGTCCCAGGCGGGAACGCGGGCGCCGTCTCCGAGTTCACGGTGGGCCTGATGATCGCCGCACTGCGGAACCTTGCTCAGGGCCAGCGCGCCGCGAACGAGGGGGACTGGAGCCGATTCCCCGGCCGGGAGATTTCCGCGCTGACCGTCGGTCTGCTGGGCTTCGGCAGGATCGCGCAACTCGTGGCGCAGAAGCTCGTCGCCTTCGGCGGGACAGTGATCGCACACGATCCGTTCCCGGATGAGGAGTCCGCCCGTCGACTGGGGGTCGAGCTCGTGGCCCGCGAGGAGCTCCTGGCGCGCAGCGAGGTCCTCTCCCTTCACCTGCCTGTCCTGCCGCAGACCGTGGGCACAGTCGATGCGGGCTTCCTGCGCTCCCTGCGGGACGGCGCCGTCCTGGTCAACACGGCGCGGGGCGCCCTCGTGAACGAGGACGCCCTGCTGGCCGCGCTCGAGAGCGGAGAGCTCGCCGGAGCCGCATTGGATGTCTTCTCCACGGAGCCGCTGCCCGCTGGACACCCGCTCACGCGCCACTCGCGCGTGCTGGCGACCAACCACATGGCCGCGGAGTCGAGGGAGGCCTACGGCGCGATCTCGAAGGCGAATGCCCAGGCGATCATCGACCTCGTGAGCGGTCGCGAGCCGGCGAACGCCCTGTGAGGTGGGCGGGAGACTGCTGCGGCACCCAGCGAGGGTCCTCTACGGTCTGAACAGCGGAGGTCGACTCCGTGAATGCACTTCCGGCCTCCGCAGAAAGCGATCCCGTGCCTAGCACTCCCACTGCCGCCACCTCGCCCGCCCAGCCCTGGTCCGAGATCCAGGACGGCCCGCACGACATCCGCCTTGTCGTCGCCGACATGGACGGCACGCTGCTGACGCCCGAGGGCGAGGTGCCCGGCGACTTCTGGGCGCTGCAGGAGCGCATGCGGGCGGCGGGCATCGAGTTCGTGCCCGCGAGCGGACGCCAGCTCGCGACGCTGCGCGCGACCTTCGGCGCCGAGAACGGCACCGCTCCGGGCATCGAGACCTACGTCGCCGAGAACGGGACGCTCGTCGTCCACGACGGAGAGGTCGTCGCGACCACGACGGTCGACGCGCCGACGGCCGCGCGCGTCATCGCCCGCGTGCGGGAGCTCGTCGCGGGCGGCCTGGACCTCGGCCTCGTGGTCTGCGGGGTCGAGACCGCGTACGTCGAGCGGGACGACGAGGCATTCCTCGCCGAGGCCCGGAAGTACTACCACCGGCTCGAGATCGTCCCCGATCTCGACGACGTGCAGGGCGACGTTCTCAAGCTCGCGATCCATGACTTCGCCGACGCCGAGGCCACCTCCGCCGAGTTCTCCGACCTGGCCGAGACCCACCAGGTGGTCGTCTCGGGCGCGCACTGGATCGATGTCATGAATCCCGAGGCGGACAAGGGCCGCGGGATCCTCGCGCTCCAGGCGGCGCTCGGGATCACGGCCGCGCAGACCGCCGTGTTCGGCGACTACCTCAACGATCTCGCCATGTACGACGTCGCCGAGTGGTCGTTCGCGATGGCCAACGCCCACCCGCGCATCACCGCCGCCGCGAGGTACGCCGCGCCCAGCAACGCCGAGCACGGCGTGGTGCGCGTGCTCGAGCGCCTGCTGGGCTGATCCCCGGCGGGGCCGTCGTGCCGGCGGTGATGCCTGCTGCCGGCGGCGCCCGCTGCCGGGGAGGCTCGCCCGCGGGGCCGGCCCGTGCCGCGCCTCAGCGCAGCGCGGCCGGCGCCGTCGACGGCTGCGAGGGATCCTCGCGATTGACGGGGCCCTCGAACAGGAGGATCGACTCGTCGGCCCCCTTGCCGTTGGTCTCCGGCAGGAAGCGGTGCACGAACAGGACGCCCAGCAGGCACAGCACCGCGAAGATGATCATCACCCAGCTGAGGCCCAGGCCGTCGCGCAGCGGCGGGAACGCCACGACCAGCACGAAGTTCGCGAGCCAGTTGACGGCGGCCGCGATCGCGGCGGCGCGCCCGCGCACGGCGGTCGGGAAGATCTCGCCCTGCAGCAGCCATCCGGTGCCGCCCACGCCGATCGCGAAGCTCGAGATGAACAGCGCGAAGGTGATCATGAGGACCACCAGCTGCGCGGTGCCTGTGAGGGTCGCGTTGCCGATCGCGCCGATCACGAGGAAGACGATCATGAAGCCGAAGCCGCCGATGGAGAGCTTGCGACGGCCCAGCTTGTCGATCCAGCGGAAGGCGAAGTAGGTCGCCAGCACGTTGACGATCGCGAGCACTCCCGCGGCCATCACGCCGGCGATCTCGGCGTCGACGGGGTTCCCGGCGTCGGTGCCGAAGTACGGGCCCAGCAGCTCGGGACCGTAGTAGAAGGCGACGTTGATGCCGGTGATCTGCTGGAAGACGAAGAACACGCAGACCACGACCAGGGCGCGCCGCACGGCGGGCGTCCACAGGGTCGTGTTCGCCAGGCGGCGCACGCGCTCCTGGACGGCGAGGGCCTCCGCGTGGACCTGCTCGGCGGTGGTCTGGATGTCGAGCTTGCGCATGGCGGTCAGCACGTCGGACTCGCGCCCGCGCTCGAGCAGCCAGCGCGGGGACTCGGGCATCCGAGCGCGCAGCAGCAGCGAGAGGATCGCGGGGATGAAGCCGACGCCCAGCATGATCCGCCAGTCCACGGTGACCGCGGAGTCGGGGAACGCCTTGAGCAGCAGCACGGCGATGACGTACGCGCCGAGGATGCCGATCGTGATCATCCACTGCTGGATGACGGCGAGGGAGCCGCGGCGCTTCTTCGGGGCGAACTCGGCGATGTAGGCGGTCGCGATCGCGGAGTCCGCGCCGATCGCCAGGCCGATGATGATGCGGCCGATGATCAGGGTGGTCGCCTCCGGGGCGAGCGCCGAGATGATCGAGCCCACCGCGAACAGCGCGGAGTCCACGAGCAGCAGCGACTTGCGGCCGAAGCGGTCCGTCAGCGGGCCCGCGAGCAGCGCGCCCACGAAGGATCCGAGGGAGGCGCCGGCGACGGTGATGCCCGTGCCCCAGGACCCCAGGTCGAAGGGCAGGAACACGAGCGCGGAGCCGATGTTCGAGGAGTCGAAGCCGAAGAGGAACCCGCCGATCGTCGCGAGCACCGCGAGGTACAGGTAGAGGCCCTTGACGTCCCGCGCGTCGAGTGCGGCCAGCACGCCGCCTCCGGGCGGCGCCCCGTCGGGGGTCGAGGCATGATCGGGGCGCCCTGTGGGATCCGGGACGGGGCCGCTTGCATTCTCCGGTGAATTCGACACGGCCGGGACTGTACTCCTCGACCGGCGCGCCCGTGGCGCCGGAGGAGCTGGCGAGGGCGAGATGTCCGGAATCCGACCGTCCGTGCGGGTCCGCGAGGGCCCGCGCGCTCCCGCGGCGTGACGCGGCAGTCACCCGGGGAGCCGCGTCAGCCGCCCGTGCCGGCTCGGTGCTCCAGGTGCGAGCGCAGGAAGCGACCGGTCGCGGTGCCGGGATCCTCGGCCAGCTCCTGCGGGGCGCCGGTCGCGACGATCCTGCCGCCGGCCGCTCCGCCGCCGGGCCCCATGTCGATCACGTGATCGGCGTTGGCGATCATGTCGAGGTCGTGCTCGATCACCACCACGGTCGCGCCGTTGCCCACCAGGCGGTCGAGCACGTGCAGCAGAGTGCGCACGTCCAGAGGATGCAGGCCGACGCTGGGCTCGTCGAACACGAAGAGGGCGTCGGTCTGCCCGCGGTCGATGTGCGCCGAGAGCTTGAGACGCTGCGCCTCGCCGCCGGAGAGCGCTGGGGTGTCCTCGCCGAGTGTCAGGTACCCCAGACCCAGGTCGATGAGGGCCTGCAGGCGCCTGCGCACCGCGGGGATGTCGCCCACCGCCTCGATCGCCTCCCGGACCGTGAGGCCCATCAGGCGGGGGAGGGAGACCCCGGCGCGAGGATAGGACTCCGCCGCCGGCGCGTACCGTGTGCCCTCGCACTCCGGGCAGTCGATGTCGACGTCGGGCAGGAACTGCACGTCCAGGACCACGCGCCCGGTGCCCTCGCAGCGCGGGCAGCGCAGCGACCCCGTGTTGTACGAGAAGTCGCCCGCGCCCAGGCCCGCCTCCTTCGCCTCGGCGGTGCGCGCGAAGGCGCGGCGCAGGTCGTCCAGGACCCCGCTGTAGGTGGCGACGGTCGAGCGGATGTTCACGCCGATCGGGGTCGCGTCGATCTGGTGGACGCGGCGGATCCCGGCGGCATCCAGCGTGCGCACGTGGCCGGGGAGGCCGGCCCCGCTCGTCGTCGCCGCCCGCAGCGCGGGGACCAGGGATTCGAGCACCATCGTGGTCTTGCCAGAGCCCGAGACCCCGGTGACCGCGGTGAGCCGGCCGAGCGGGATGCGCACCGACAGCGGCTGCACCGTGTGCAGGGCGCTCGTGGTCATGGCGATGGTCCCCCGGGCGAACGTCTCCGCGGGGGACGCCTGCTCGCGGATCACCACGTCGGCGCTGCCGTCGAGGAAGCCGGCGAGGCGGGAGGCCCCGGAGTCGATCACCTGCCGGATGCTCCCGCTCGCGGTGATCTCGCCGCCCTCGCGACCGGACCCCGGCCCGATCTCGATCAGGTGGTCCGCCTCGCGCAGCACCTGCACGTCGTGGTCGACGAGGAGCACGGAGTTGCCGTCCGCCAGGAGGTCCCCGATCAGCGCGAGCAGTCCGTCGATGTTCGAGGGGTGCAGCCCGATGCTGGGCTCGTCGAGCACGTAGAGCACGCCCGTGGTGCGGTTGCGCACCGCCCTGGCGAGCTGGACGCGTTGGCGCTCGCCCGTGGAGAGCGAGGAGCCCGCGCGGTCCAGGGAGAGGTAGCCGAGGCCCAGCTGCACGAGCCGGTCGGCCATGCCCGTGAGCTGGGAGACGAGCTCGCGGGCCATCGGATGCATGTCGGAGGGCAGCGGGTCGGTCACGGTCGGGGCCCAGGCCAGGAGGCCGTCCAGGGTGAGGGCGGTGGCGTCGGCGAGATCGAGCTCGCCGATGCGGGGAGCGCGCGCGGCGGGGGACAGACGCGTCCCCTCGCAGTCGGGACACACGGTCTCCACGAGGAAGCGGCTCACGCGGGCCAGGCGCTTCTCCGTGTCGGCGCGGCGCAGCTCCTCGGTGACGGTGAGGCGGGCGTTGCGGAACGTGAAGTCGAGGTCGTGCACGCCCTTCTTCGACGTCACCGTGATGTGCTTCTTCTCCTCGGGGCCGTCCAGCACGATCTCGCGCTCGCCCTCGGTGAGATCCCGGAAGGGCACGTCCGTGCGCACCCCGAACTCGCGGGCGATGTCGGGCTGGACGTTGAAGCCGAACATCTGCCAGGGGGCGACGGCTCCCTCGTCGAGGGTCTTGGTGGGGTCGGGCACGAGCGCCGCGTCGTCGACCTCGCGGACCGTGCCGATGCCCTCGCAGCGCGGGCACGCGCCCTCGGAGTTGAAGGCGAGCGACTCCGCGCCCGGGGCGTGCACCGCGGTGCCGCAGACGGGGCAGGAGAACGGGACCTCGGCGGCGACGTCGATCGTCGGCGGGACCCGGTGGCCGTTCGGGCACAGGTGCGAGGCCAGGCGCGAGAACATCAGCCGCAGCACGTTCAGCAGCTCGGTGGAGGTCCCGAAGGTCGAGCGCACTCCGGGCACCGCCGGCCGCTGGCGCAGGGCGAGCGCCGCGGGCACGTGGGTCACGGAGTCGACCGCGGCGCGCGGGGCCTGGGACATGCGCCGACGGGTGTAGGTCGAGAGCGCTTCGACGTACCGGCGCGACCCCTCCGCGTAGAGCACGCCGAGGGCGAGGGAGGACTTGCCGGAGCCCGAGACCCCGGCGATCGCGACCAGGGAGTCCAGCGGCACGTCGACGTCGACGTCCCGGAGGTTGTGCACGCGCGCGCCGCGCACCTCGATGTTGCTGGGGCGGGGGATCCGGTGAGGGCTCACCGGATCACGCTATCGGCCCCGCCGCCGGCGCGGACGAGGTCAGCAGGACCCGTCGGCCCCCAGCTGCGCCCTCGCGCCCTCGCGCTGCCGCCTCACCCTCTCGCGCCTCACCCTCTCGCGCCTCACCCTCTCGCGTCCTGGGTGCGGCGCACGTAGGTGCTCCTGGTGCCGAAGATGGTGAGCGGCCGGATGTCGTGCCCGTCGCCGCCGCCGGGGCGGATCGCCCTCCAGACGAGCGAGACCAGGTAGCCCACGACCACGGTGCCCACGAAGGCGAAGCACGCGACCATGAACGGGGTCGAGCCCGAGTCCTGGACGATCCAGGCGGCGATCGAGCCGACGACCAGTCCCGCGATGACGCCCACGGCGTTCGCGCGCCGGGTGAAGATGCCCAGGGCGAAGACCGCGGCGATCGGGGTGCCGAACAGCCCCAGGATCGAGAGGAACAGGTTCCAGGTCTCCGCCTGATCGGTGCTCGCGAGGTAGAGCGCCGCGCCCGTGCCGATGATCCCGGCGACGATGATGATGGCGCGGGCGAGGCCGACGGACGACCTCCTCGCACCGCGGCGCACCAGGAAGCGGTCCCACACGTCGACCGTGAGGCAGGCCGAGATCGAGTTGAGCGAGGAGGACAGCGTGGACTGGGCCGCCGCGAAGATCGCCGCGAGCACCACGCCCGAGACGCCGGCGGGCAGCACGTGCACCACGAAGTAGGGGACGATCGCGGAGGTGTTCACCGAGTCCGGCAGCGGGCTCGTGTGCTTGAAGTAGCTGTACAGCAGGGTGCCCATGCCGTAGAACAGCGGGATCGTGACGAGCGAGAGCACGCCGTTGGTCAGCAGTGAACGGGCCGTCTCCCGGCTGCTCGCGGTGGTCTGGTACCGCTGGACCACGTCCTGGCTGCCCGTGTACTGGTAGAGGTTCGTGAACACCGAGCCGATGAAGATGATCGGGATCGAGGCGCCCAGCATCCCGCCCAGGTCCCAGTCCTTGCCGGAGATCAGCTTGTCGTCCGCGACGGCGTCGCTCGCCACGGTCCCGAGGCCGCCGTCGATCGAGAACAGGCCGCAGCCGATGATCACGACGGCGCCCAGCAGCAGGATGATCCCCTGGATGACGTCGGCCCAGATCACGCCCTCGATGCCGCCCAGGAACGTGTAGATGATCGAGAGCATGCCGACGAGGGCCGCCACCAGCACCGGGTTGATCTCGGTGACCGAGGAGATCGCGAGCGTGGGCAGGTAGATGACGACCGCGATCCGGCCGATGTGGAAGAGCACGAACATCAGCGAGCCGATCAGGCGCATCGCCGGGCTGAAGCGCTCCTCGAGGTAGTCGTACGCCGTGACCACGTTGAGCTTGCGGAAGAACGGGATGTAGAACCAGATCAGGACCGGCACGATCGCGAAGATCGCGAGGTTGCCGGCGGCGTACGACCAGTCGCTGAGGTACGCCTGCTCGGGCGTGGACATGTAGGTGATCGCCGAGAGCGTGGTCGCGTAGATGCTGAAGCCCGCCGCCCACGCCGGGATCCGCCCCTGGGCGCGGAAGTAGGAGTCGGTGCTCTTGGAGGCGCGGCGCGTGAAGTACACGCCCACGCCCAGCATCGCGAGCAGATAGATGATGATGACCGCCCAGTTCAGGGCGCCCAGTCCGGTGGTCTCCACGGAATCCCTCCAGGGTCTCGGGCCCCGTGCCGCACGGGGCGATCGACGCTGATCGTGCACGGCGGGACCACCTCTGTCATCAGACGTCTGATGTCCTGCCGCGCCGGTGACGATAGCGTGCCGACGGCGTGGGCGCGAGAGCTGTCCGGCGGGGGTGACCCGTCTCTCGACGGCCAGTCTGCCGCAGGGCCCGTCGGCCCGCCGCGGTGTCGCGACACCGGTCGGCGCGCCGTCCGCGCCTCGGCCCGGTCCCAGCTGCGCCTGGGATGCTGGCGGGCGTGGACATCGGCACCGCTCTCTCCGAGGCCCTCTCCGGGGCGTGGCAGCGCAGCCTGCGCGCGACCCCGCCCGAGCAGGGCTGGTGGTCGCTCGCCGCGATCGCCGTGGCCCTCGCCGCCGTCGCGGTCCCGACCGTCTGGCGCTTCGCGCGCCTCGCGGTGACGGTCGTGCACGAGCTCGGGCACGCGGGCGTCGGCATCCTCGTGGGCAGGCGCTTCACCGGCTTCGTGGTCAGCGGGGACATGTCCGGCCACGCGGTGACCGTGGGGCGGCCGACGGGACCGGGCCGCGTGCTCTCCGCCTGGGCCGGGTACCCGATGCCCGCCCTGGTGGGGGCGCTGCTCATCCAGATCGCCTTCGGCGGCTGGGCGCGCACGGCGCTCGCCGTCGCGCTCGTGCTGCTCGTTGTGTCGCTGGTGTTCTCCCGCTCGCTGCACACGGTCGCGACGGTCCTGGTGAGCGCCCTGATCGTGGGCACCGTGTGGTGGTGGGGAGGGGCGCTCGGACCGGGCGCTCTCGTCCTGGCCCTCGGCGTGCTGCTCCTGCTCGGCGCCTGGCGGCACCTCGGGACCGTGATGACCGGTGGTCGTCGCCAGGACGATCCCCAGCAGCTCGCCCAGCTCACGGGCGTGCCCGCAGGGGCGTGGAACGCCGGCTACGTGCTGGTCCTCGCGCTGTGCTCATGGTGGGCCGGGGCGGTGCTGCTGCGCGCGCTGGGGTGATGCGTCGGCCCGACGGTCGCTCGGCACGGCGGCCGCTCGGCGCGGCGGCCCTCGGCCTGTCGGCTCGCCCTCGACGCCCTGGCACGAGGGGCGGATGATGGCACCGAGGTGACTTCGATGGATCTGCACGCCTGGCTCTCGCTGCTCGACGCCCGCGAGTACACGATCGCCCGCGAGGTGATCATGCGCGGCGTCGCCCTCGTGTTCGTGATCGCCTTCGCCTCCACCTGGAGGCAGTTCCCGGCGCTGCTGGGGGAGCGCGGCCTGCTGCCCGCCCCGCGGTACCTCGCCCGGCTCGAGCAGCGCGGCATCCGCGGGGGACCCACGCTCTTCCGCTTCTCGCGCACCCCCTACAGCGATCGCCTGCTGCGGATCATGTGCGCGATCGGGATGCTCCTCGGCGCGGCGTGCGTGCTCGGCCTCCCGCAGCTCGGCCCCGCCTGGACCACGATCCCCGTCTTCCTCGTGATGTGGGGGCTCTATCTGTCCATCCACTCCGTGGGCCAGGTCTTCTACGGCTTCGGCTGGGAGTCGATGCTGCTGGAGTGCGGCGCGGTCGTCGGCTTCCTCGGGTCCGACGCGGTCGCCCCGCCCCTGCTGATCCTGCTGTTCCTGCGCTGGATGCTGCTGCGCCTCGAGTTCGGCGCCGGGATGATCAAGATGCGCGGCGATCCCGCCTGGCGCGACCTCACCGCGATGGACTTCCATCACCTCACCCAGCCCATGCCGGGCCCGCTGAGCCGACGGGCGCACCTCATGCCCCGCTGGTGGCACCGGCTCGAGACCCTGGGCAGCCACGTGGTGCAGCTGGGCGCGGTCTGGCTGATCCTGCTCCCGCAGCCGCTCGCCTCGATCGGTGCGGGCCTGGTGATCCTCACCCAGCTCTTCCTCATGCTCACCGGGAACTTCGCCTGGCTGAACCTGCTCACGATCCTCGTCGCCTTCAGTGCGATCAGCGATCCGTTCCTGCGCTGGATCACGGGCGGCCCCTGGCCCGGGTGGGGCCTGCCCCACGGCCCCGGGGAGGGGAGCGGAGCGTCCGACGGCGGCGTCCTCGCCTCCTCGCCCCTGTGGTGGCACGTGCTGGTGCTCGCGGTCTTCGCGGGGCTCGTGGCCCTCAGCCGGAAGCCGCTGAAGAACCTCTTCTCCTCGCATCAGCTCATGAACGCGAGCTTCAACCGGTGGCACCTCGTCAACGCCTACGGCGCGTTCGGGTCGATGACGACGCGGCGCCACGAGGTCGAGATCGAGGGGACCCTCGCCGAGGACCCCGATGCCGCGGGCGAGGAGGAGTGGCACCCCTACCTCTTCCCCGGCAAACCGGGCCCCCTCGCACGGCGCTCCCGACAGTTCGCGCCCTACCACCTGCGACTGGACTGGCTGATGTGGTTCCTCGCCCTGCGACCCGGCGCCGACCCCTGGTTCGTCGCGCTGCTGACGAAGCTGCTCGAGGGCGATCCGCAGATCCGACGCCTGCTGCGCGAGGATCCCTTCGACGGGACGGCGCCGACGGGCCTGCGGGTGCGGCTGTTCGACTACCGCTACGCGAGCCGCGCGGAGCGCCGCGCGAGCGGCGACTGGTGGGTCCGCACGGACCTCGGGGTCATCGCCCGGCAGGGTCGAGGCGACCGGCGCGGATGACCGGGCCCTCGTCGTCCGAGACCCCGTGGGGCCCCTCGGGGTCCCGGCGGAAGGGGGCGGTGAGCGCGGGCAGGATCCCGCGGCGGTGCAGGACGAACAGGGCGAGCGCGACCGCGAGATAGACCGCGGAGAGGATGAGGCGGCCGTGAGTCCCGGGCACCGCGAACTGCACGGCGAACAGGGCGAGCAGCGCGATCGCGCCCCAGCGGGGGAAGCGCAGGCCCAGCAGCAGGGCGACGCCCATCATGGTCTGCGCGGCGGTCAGCAGGATCTCCTCGACCTGGCGAGGGTCCAGGGCCAGGGTGCCGCTGCCGCCTCCCAGCGCGTAGGCGATGGGCAGGCTGCCCACGAGCATCGTCCACTGGTTGACCTTGGCGGAGATCAGCATGCCCAGGGCCGCCGCGGCCTTCCCGCGGGTCGCGAAGATGATCGCGACGATGAACTCGGGCGCCTCGGAGGCGAGCGGCGCGAGCCACTGCACGAGCAGGAACTGGTCGATCCCGAGCGTGCTGCCGGAGGCGACGAGGGCCTCGGCGAACGGCTCCGCGCAGGCGAGGATGATCAGCGCGGAGACGACGAAGAGGGCGATCACCACGGGGCGTCGGGTGCGCTGGGGAAGCGCGCCGATGCGGGCGGCGGTGCCCACCAGATCGGGCTCCTCCTCGGCCCCGCCGCGCGCGATCCGCACCACGTAGAACACGAACCAGGCCAGCAGGATCACACCGATGATCCAGCTGATGGTCGCGGTCAGCGGCATCACGAAGGCGAGCAGGGAGGCGATCAGCAGGAAGCCCAGCTCGAGGCGATGTGAGGGATCCAGGACGACCTCGCGCACGGTGCGCCCCGAACGGCGCGAGGCGATCGCGACGCTCACCAGCACCACCACAGGCCAGCCGAGCCCCAGCAGCAGGCGGTTGGAGCCGGTCATGTTCGCGGCGGCGAACTGCACGTAGTCCGGCTCGGAGCCCGCACGGAAGGCGAAGTAGAGGTCCACGGCGTACTCGGGGAGCACCGCGATGATCGCGAGGATCGCGACCGCGAGCCCGCCGCTGATGTCGACCTCGGCGGCCTCGGCCGCCCACGCGAGCACGAATGCCGCGGCGACCACGGCTCCGCCGAAGATGAGCAGCCCCACCAGTGAGGGGGTCTCGATGCCGCCCAGGCGCACCACGAGCGCGGGCACGGCGACGAGGAAGCACAGCAGCGCGGGGCGGATCGATCTCAGCACGCCCGACACACTGTCAGACGTTTAGGCAGGTATGCAAGTGTCGAATCGTGCATGGTGAGACGCAGAACGGTGACACAATGAATTAATGGGCATTGAACCGACGAGGCAGCAGCTGGAGACCGTGGCGCGCACCTTCGCGCTCCTCAGCTCTCCCACGCGCCTGCACCTCGTCGCCCTCGCCGTTGCCGGCGAGCTCGACGTCAGCGCCCTCGCCCACGAGGCGGGCATCACCGTCGCCACCGCCAGCCAGCACCTCAGCAAGATGCGCCTGGCCGGCCTGGTCTCCGCGCGGCGCGACGGCCGCCGCCTCTTCTACACGGTCGACGACCCCCACGTGGTGATGGTCGTGCAGCAGATGTTCGAGCACATCGCCCCCGACGGGACCCTCGCCCCGGATCCGGTCCGCGAGTAGGTGGGGCGGTCGGCGCGGGTCGGGACGGCTCGGCGCGGCAGGGGGAGCGGAGCGCCGAAGAACAGAGCGGTGGAGAACGGGGCCGACGGGAGCCTTCAGCCCTCGAGCCCGGTCTCCCGCAGCGTGATGTTCAGCCTGCCCTCCGTCACCCCGCAGCCCGCGGGCGCCGTGCCCGGCTGGATCCTGGTGACACCGTGGAAGGCGAGGCGCGCGGGACCGCCGAAGACGAACAGGTCCCCGGACTCGAGCGTGATGTCCTCGTACGGCTTCGTGCGCGCCTCGGTGTTGCCGAAACGGAACGTGCACGCGTCGCCGATCGACAGCGAGACCACGGGCGCGAGCGAGCGCTCGTCCTTGTCCTGGTGCATGCCCATCTTCGCCGCGGCGGTGTAGTGGTTCACCAGGGCCGTATCGGGGGAGTAGAGGCGGTCGGGGATGCCCGGCTGCGTGGGTGCGTCGGCGAGCTCGGGATCGTGCTCCGCGGCCGCCGCGATCGCCGAACGGCCCAGTCGGGTCATCCAGTCCGGGAACGGCAGCACACGGTTGCCGTTCACGTCGACCGCCTCCCGCGAATAGGCGTAGGGCCGCCAGTGCCAGCCGAGGCACACCGTCCGCACGCTCATCTCGTGCCCGCGCACCTTCGGGGAGCGCGGCGGCACGGGGCCCTCGGCCCATTCCTCGAAGCGCGCGGAGATCCACGCCTGCTGGTCCAGGCGCAGGAAGCCCGGCACCCAGACCGCTCCCGGTCCGAGCACCCTCGCAGGGCGGGGGAGCAGATCGTCACCGAAGAGGGAGCCGTCCTCGTGCTGCGCATCCATGGAGCCGATCCTCGCAGACCGGGCCGACGGCGTTCGCCGGTCCCCTCGGTCCGGACCGACGGCGCCTCCGCGCCCGTCGTGCCACCCGCCGGTTCCGTACAGTGGCGGGACCAGAGCGACCCCGCCGACGCCGCCCGCGCCGCCCGTCCACGAGGGCGGTGCCACCCGTCGGCCCGACCACCCAGGAGAGACGCCCTCATGCCGACGACCCCCGCCGCAGGCGGCCCCGTGAAGCTCGCCGTGGGCGACATGGCCCCCGCCTTCGATCTGCCCACCGCCGACGGCGGCCGCGTGAGCCTCACCGACCTCCGGGGCACGCCCGCCCTGATCTGGTTCTACCCGGCGGCGAACACGTCCCTGTGCACGAAGGAGGCCTGCGACCTGCGCGACCACCACGACATGTTCACCGGCCAGGGATACCGGGTGGTCGGCATCTCGCCGGACGCCATCGAGGACCTGAAGACCTTCGCGGCGAAGCAGGGCCTGCCGTACACGCTCGCGAGCGACGAGTCGAAGGACGTGCTGCGCTCCTACGGCGCCTTCGGCGAGAAGAACATGTACGGCAAGATCGTCGAGGGCGTCATCCGCTCCACGTTCGCGATCGATGCCGAGGGGCGGCTGACCTACGTGAAGTACCGCGTGGGCACGCCCAAGCAGATCGCCGACCTGCAGGCGAAGCTCGGGCTCTGAGGTCGGGCGCCGGCGGACGTGACATGCGCCCGATCCGCCGTCGGCCCTTTTGCTGGCCCGTACGCCCTCCGCTACGATGAACGGCGTTGCGTGCACGCAGCGCTGATCTCGATCCGTTCCTGATCAACGCCGCAGGTCGCGCACCGCGCACCCGGTGCGCGAGGAGACGTGGCAGAGCGGCCGAATGCGCTCCCCTGCTAAGGGAGTAGGCGGCAAAAACCGCCTCGGAGGTTCAAATCCTCTCGTCTCCGCCGGTCGAAAAGGGCCGCTGATCAGGCGAAACGTCCGATCAGTGGCCCTTTTGTCGTGCCCGACGAGATTCGCGACAGCGCTCATGACCCCTCGCTGACCTGCTTCAAATTGACAGGGATCCGGCGCGACCCGACCTGTCTGGCGGGTGCCGGCCGACCGCATCTCACCGAAGCGTGCGGTGCGCTGCACTGTTCGCGTCTCTCGCGCGGACGTCGACGGCCTCCTGCGGCCCCTGGAACCCACGGGTCTGCTGGAGTGACAGTTCTCGTCGCACTCGAGATTCGTCGCGCGATGATCGAGCGATGGCACGAAGTGGAACTGAGACCCGTGCATCCGGGGACGAGAGCGCTGAGAGCGGTCTGACCGGCGACGCGAGCGCCGTGGTCGACGACGAGTCCGTCCGGGCGGCGGCCGCCGCGGCAAGCACGCGCGGCCGCGAGAATCCGCGCCCCCGCCTCGACTGGGGTCGGTCTTGCTAAACCATCCTGGCCTCAAGCGCCGGATACGCAACGGCGTGCGCCCGCCAGGATGGTTGCGCGCTGATCAGGCAGGATCCGAATGATATTTGCGCCCGTCGCACGTGACGGTGTCTGCGAGGTCACCCGATGCCACGTGCGACTTCATCGACTTGTCATAGTCATCTTGCGGGATCACCGAGACTTCGACGGAATCAGAACTGTCCAGATCCTTCTGGTCGCTGCAGCCCGCGAGGACAATCCAACGCGTCGATGTCTGCTGGGAGGAATCGTAGAGCGGTGCGTCCTTTGACTCGATCGACGGTTGCTGCACCAAGAGCGTGGCGTCGGATGGTACATGGTCGGACACCTCCGCAATGCTCTTGCCGGAAACATCGGCAATCGCGAGGGGATCCGGCTGATCCTGTCCTCGATCGCCGCAGTTCGTCAGGGCGAGAGTGCACGCTGTGGCCGCAATCAGCTGCAGCGATATCCTACCTGTCCGTCGCATCATCGTTGCGTCACCCGCACACGATCGCGTTTCGTGCTAATGAGTCGACTGGTCTTCGAAGGTGGGACCTCTTGCGGGGAAATGGTCGAGTCGCTTTCGTGGCTGTCGGTGCCCTCGGCTGAAGCCGAAAATGGCATCAAAGCCACGGCGAAAAGTGCGTTATGGCCCCTACGGCCACCCTGCCTCGCATCGAACTCAACCCCCTCGGCTGTCATGTGGCGTGGACCATAGCACGGTTGAAGAGTGGTTCTGCCACCGCCCGAAGTGTCCCTCTTGGCGCCTCGTGCCTGCGGGCGGGAAGTCAGCCATTTCCGTGCTGCCCTTGCGCCGGCTGGGACTCATGCGAGATCGGGTGTCAGCTGGGGGCAGGCCGCCAGACTGATCGTCTGGTCCATGGTGGTCTCGTCCTCGATGGGGCCAATCGACCAGGGCGTGCCTGACGACGTCGCCGGTGGTAGGTCCGCTCGATCCAGGAGATCAACGAGATCCGCAGCCCCACGTGTGCGGGTAGCTGAAGCGCTATTGCTTCTGGGGCGAAGAGACGGTCAGACGGGGTGGTCCTCGCTTCGTCGCGGGGCGAGCGGCCGGCTCGCCGACGGACTCACCGGTCTCCACGCACGTCCGCCTGGCCCGTCGGGTACGGTCCGGGCGCTCCCGGCCCCGTCGGATGAGACGACTGCTCGCCTGTCGGGACGCGCCTGTACTCTTACCCAGACCGTTCAGAGCCGACACGGCCGTCGGCTGCTGTCGTCGGGCGTGCGCCGAGGCAGGAGCAGGAGGCCTGGTGTCCGACACAGGTGGCATCCATATTCCCACGCTGACCAGCGAGTTCCCCGTTGTCAGCGATGATCCGCACATCGATGCGCCGTTGCGCGCGACCGTCCGCAGGCTGTCCACGCTGCTGGGGCGCACGCTCGCCGACCAGCACGGCCAGGGCCTGCTGGACCTCGTCGAGGACGTGCGCCGACAGACCAAGGAGGCCAAGCGCTCCGGCGACGCCGCGGAGGCGCAGGCCATCCAGAAGCGCCTGGCCGAGCTGCCGCACACGCAGGCGACCGAGCTGACCCGCGCCTTCACCGAGTACTTCCTGCTCGCGAACGCCGCCGAGCAGCTGTACCGGGTCCGCGCGATCGACGAGAACCCGACCAGCGAGTCCTGGATCCCGCGCACCGTCGCGGAGATCCACGAGACCCTGGGGGCCGAGGCGCTGCAGCAGGCCGTCGACTCGCTCGACATCGAGCTCGTCTTCACCGCTCACCCCACCGAGGCCTCGCGCCGCGCGGTGCTCACCAAGCTGCGCAACGTCTCGGACCTGCTGGCCGAGGAGACGGAGGAGGGCACGCCCGAGCGCCGCCGCCAGGACCGTCACCTCGCCGAGCTCATCGAGATGCTCTGGCAGACCGACGAGTTGCGCAGCACCCAGCCGACCCCGCAGGACGAGTCCCGCAACGCGCTCTACTACCTGCGCGGCATCTACCGCCACACCATGCCGGGTCTCATCGACGACCTGCGCGAGGAGCTGCGCGCCCACGGCGCCGACCTCCCCGAGCGCGCCGTCCCCCTGCGCTTCGGCACCTGGATGGGCGGTGACCGCGACGGCAACCCGTACGTCACGGCCGACGTCACCCGCGAGGTGCTCGGACTTCAGGCGGAGGCCGCCATCGACGTGTCGGTGCAGATCGTCACCGACCTCATCGCCGATCTCTCCGAGTCCTCGACCCTGATCGGCGAGGACGACGCCCTGCAGGCCTCGATCCACGCCGACGTCGAGGCCGGCGGCTCCGTCGACGAGGAGCAGCAGCGGATGTACGCCGCCGAGCCCTTCCGGCTCAAGCTCGGCGCCATCCGCACCAAGCTCGAGCACACCCGCGAGCGCATGCGCGACGGCTCCGCCCACGTGCACGGCCGCGACTACCTCTCGGCCGACGAGCTCCTGGACGACGTCCAGGTGGTGCGCGACGCCCTGTCCCGCCACAAGGGCCGCCGCGCGGCCGACGGGGCGATCGCCGTCGCCCTGAACCTGCTGGCCGGCATCCGCCTCACCCTCGCCACGCTCGACGTGCGCGAGCACTCCGAGAAGCACCACGACGTGCTCGCCGCGATGTTCGACCGCCTCGGCGAGCTCGACCGTCCCTACGGCGAGCTCAGCCGCGCCGAGCGCGGCCAGGTGCTGGGCTCGGAGCTCACGAGCCGTCGGCCGATGTACGGGGCCTCCCTCGCCGAGGAGGACTCGATCCTCGACGACTCGACCGCCGGCACCTACCGCGTGTTCACCGAGATCCGCAACGCCCACAAGCGCTACGGCACCGACGTCATCCAGACGTACATCGTCTCCATGACCCATGGGGCCGACGACATCTTCGGCGTCGCGCTGCTGGCCCGCGAGGCGGGCGTCATCGACCTCTCGAGCGCCGACGACAAGCGCGCGGACCTCGACTTCGCGCCTCTGCTGGAGACCGTCGAGGAGCTGCGCCACGCCGGCGAGATCCTCGAGGAGCTGCTGAGCAATCCCGCCTACCGCGAGATCGTGCGGCTGCGCGGCGACCGGCAGGAGATCATGCTGGGCTACTCGGACTCCAACAAGGAGTCCGGAGTGGTGACCTCGCAGTGGGAGATCCACCAGGCCCAGCGCACCCTGCGCGACGTCGCCGCACGGCACGGCGTCACCCTGCGCCTCTTCCACGGGCGCGGCGGCTCCGTCGGCCGCGGCGGCGGTCCGACGTACGACGCGATCCTCGCGCAGCCCTACGGCGTGCTCGACGGCACCATCAAGTTCACCGAGCAGGGCGAGGTCATCTCCGACAAGTACACGCTGCCGGTGCTCGCGCGGGAGAACCTCGATCTCACGATCGCGGCGGTCCTGCAGGCCACGGCGCTGCACACCGAGCCGCGCACCACCCCCGAGCAGCTCGAGCGCTTCGGCGCGGTGATGGAGCACGTCTCCGATGCGGCGTTCGCCCGCTACCGCACCCTCGCGGACGATCCGGACCTGCCCGAGTACTTCGTGACCTCCACGCCCGTGGAGCAGCTGGGCGACCTCAAGATCGGCTCGCGGCCCTCGAAGCGCACCACCTCGGAGAAGGGACTCGACGGCCTGCGCGCGATCCCGTGGGTGTTCGGCTGGACGCAGTCCCGCCAGATCGTCCCCGGCTGGTTCGGCGTCGGCTCGGGCCTCAAGGCGGCCCGCGAGGTCGGCTTCGAGGACGACCTGCACGAGATGCTGGGCAGCTGGCACTTCTTCCGCACCGTCATCAGCAACATCGAGATGACGCTCGCGAAGACCGACATGGACATCGCCGCCCACTACGTGCACTCGCTCGTGCCGGAGAACCTGTGGCCGCTGTTCGAGCGGATCCGTGAGGAGTACGAGCTGTCCGTCGCCGAGGTCGAGCGCCTCACCGGCGTGCTCGACCTCCTGGACGGGCAGCCGATCCTCAAGCGGACCCTCGCCGTGCGCGACCGCTACCTCGACCCGATCAACTACATGCAGGTCGCGATGCTGCAGCGCTTCCGCGCGGTGGCCGAGAGCGGCGAGGAGCCCTCCGAGGAGCTCCAGCGCGCCCTGCTCACCACGATCAACGGCATCGCCGCGGGGATGAAGAACACGGGCTGAGTCGGGGGTCGCACAGCGGCGCACCCCGGTGAAGATGTGAGGGTGACGAGCCAAAACCGACGCATTTTGGCTCGCCACCCTCATATTTTCGAGCGCGCGTCTTCGGGCGCGCACATCCGTACCTCGCGCTGTGCCCGTCCGCGCCGGCTCTCAGGTCCTCGGTCCGTAGAGCAGTGCGGGCCGGAGCCGTCGCAGGGCGATTGCGAAGGATCGGATCCGACGCGTCGTGGGGACCGGAGCTCCTTTCCGCCTGAGAGCGGTGCGGAGCTTGAGGAGGGCCTCGGTGGGATTCCGGCGGTCGCGATGCGTGAACCTGCGCAGCTCCCACCCCACCGAGGCGAGATCGTCCGCGCGGGTGCGGTCCTCCTCCCATTGACGGGCGGACCTCCTCCGCCACGACCCGTCGTATTCGAGCCCGATCATCCACGTCGGCAGAGCCCCGTCGAGTCGACGTGCACGACCGGTCGCCGGGATCACCCGCACGAAGTTCGGAACGGGCTCGGGAAAGCCGGCGCCGGCGACGATGAGGCGCATGTGCGTCTCGCCGACCGATTCCACGCAGGGGCGCGCGAGGTCCGCTGCCCTGCGCGGGACCGGCGCACCGGGCTTGTGCTCGCAAGCGGAGGAGAGTGCGAACTCCCGCACTCCGTCGATCCCGAGGTGCTCGAGCACGCCGCCGGGACCGATGGACGCGTCGATCGCCGCTGTCAGGTCCCAGACCGGCAGGACCTCGCCCAGCTGGCGGAGAGTCTCGAGCGGACTGGCCATGAGGATCCCGTCGCGCTCCACGGTGCTCATACCACCCGTGCGATGGACGACGACGGCCGCGCCGGGCGCGCGCCCGGACGTGCCCGGCGGCACCGCGAGGTGGACCCGGGGGAAGCCGGCCCCGCGTCCGTCGACACCCGCGAAGGGATCCGTGATCCGGTCAGGGCTGATGGCCGAGGGGATCTCGGGTCGACCGCGCTCATCGAACCCGGCCCCTGCGCTGAGCAGTCCCACGCCGTCCTCCAGCTGGCTGGGCAGGGGGATGCCCTGCAGGAGTGCGGCCGTCGAGTGTGTCACAGGGCTGGACGGGAAGACGCTGGCTTGGAGGACGCGGCAGATCTCGGAGAGCGATGCCGGAGCGCGCGCCAGCGTGAAGTAACCGGGGACGATGCGGCGGAACTCGTCGGAGGCGAGCCGCCTGGTGTGGACTCCGAGCTCGAGCCAGTCGCCACGCGGCAGGACGACGCCTGCAGGGAGTACGGGAGCGCGTCGTCTGGCCATCCGCAGACCGTAGTGGACGACCACAGAGGATCGCGCGGCCTCAGCGGGAATGTGGAAGAGCATCGATGGGGAGGAACGGCGAGCAGCGGTCAGCGCACAGCCTCGGCGCATGGCGGACAGAAGAAATGACCGTGGCGAGCCACATCGACCTGGATTTGGCTCGCCACGGTCATATCTTCGGAATCTGCCGCGCTGGCCGCGCTGGCCGCGCTGGTGGCGCTCCCGCCCGGCCTCACCACTCGAGGATGGACCAGCGCTTCTTCTTGGCGACGGAGTAGAGGCCCAGGTCGGGGGAGACCGCCGAGGGCGTGCCGACGAGCTCGAGCCAGGAGGCGTCGGCATGGGAGTCGCCGTAGCCGTAGGACTTCTTGAGGTCGGCGCCGTGCTCGTCGGCGTACTTGCGCAGCCAGTTGGCGCGGGCCTCGTCGACCACCGGGGGAGTGGCGAGGTAGCCGCTCATCACGCCGTCGGAGGTGACGTCCATGCGGGTGGCGACGATGTCGTCGAACAGACCGGCGAGCGGCTCGACGAGCACGTCGAGGGCCCCGGTGACCAGCACGGTGCGGTGGCCCGCGCGGCGGTGCTGCTCGATGAGCTCGAGTGCCTCGGGGCGGATCGAGGAGCGGATCGAGCGGCCCAGGCTGCCGGAGAGCAGCTGCTCGAGTTCCTCGCGGCGGTAGCCCTTGTAGCGGCGGTTGACCAGGCGGATCAGCTCGGAGCGGTCGCGCTTCTCGGCCCGCAGGTAGGAGGGCACTGAGCGCAGCAGGGAGCCGATCTCCCCGGGCCACGAGGTGGCCGGCTTGGTCGCGCGCACCACCGAGAGGTACTGCTGGATGATGTTGGCGCCGACCACGGTGCCGTCCAGGTCGAAGACGGCGAGGGCGTCGCTCGCCTCCTTCATCTCCGGCGCGGGGCGGTTCTGGCGGGCGCGCACGGCGGCGCGGCCGCGCGAGTACGCCTTGGTGAGCTCCGTGACCGCGGGCAGGTGGAGGTTCCGGAAGTAGTCGACCCAGTCCACCTTCGTGATGTCGAAGTCGTGGGTCGAGAGGAACTCGGCGGGCAGCTCCTCGCGCAGCGCGCGGGTGTTCGCGTCGTCGAAGACCATCTCGGTCTTCGTGTACTGGCGGTAGAGCTCGATGTACTTGCGCAGCGTGGTCAGGCCCGAGGCGTTGCGGTGCAGGGTCGTCGTCCACTCGCGGGTGCGGCGGGTCGCGGGCAGGCGGGACACGACGGTCTGACCGGCCTTGGTGGCGATCTCCTTCATCCGGAAGCGCTGCTCGACGAGGTCGACGGACGGGAACGTCCAGTCGGGCACGACGATGTCCTTGCCGTCGTCGTCCTGCAGCGGGTGCTCGACGAAGTAGCCGCGCACGGCGTCGACCATCTCGTGGAAGGGCAGCGGGTTCGAGCCGCCGGAGGCGACCTGGAAGTAGGCGTCGTCGCCGCGGCGGGAGACGTCCTGGGTCGCGAGCGCCACGATCACGTTGACCACGAAGTCGACGGGGATGATGTCGAGGATCGAGTCGGCGAGGCCCGGGAACTCGGGCAGGAGGCCGCGGCCGAAGGCCATGATCAGCGGGTCGGCGACCTTGTAGCCGTCGATCCAGCCGGGGTAGGGGCGTTGCAGCGCGGACTCGATGATCGAGGGGCGCACGAAGGAGACGCGGTGGCCGGCGTCGGCCCACATCTCCTCGGCGACGCGCTCGGCCATCGCCTTGGTGAAGGTGTAGATGTCGGTCCAGCCGACGGACTGCGCGCGCGTGCGGCCGAAGTCGACGAGGCGCTCGTCGACCCACTGCTTGCGCGCCTCCTCGGCGGCGGCGGCGACGGCCTTGGGTCCCATGCGGCCGTCGCGCAGACGGGCGATGCGCATCTGGGTGCGCAGGTTCTCGGGCCGACGGGACTCGGCCTCGACGCGCTGGCGCGCCGCCTGGGAGGCCTCGAACTCGGCCTTCCAGTCGACGCCGTGCTCGAGCCGGCCCTCGCGGCGCAGTCCCTTGGAGATGCCGCCGACGTACGCGGTGGAGACGTGGATGACGTGCGGGTCCTGACCGGAGTCCAGGAGCGCCTGGTAGAGGTTGCGCGCGCCGCCGACGTTGGTCCGGAACGCGTCGTCTATCGGCGGGTCGAAGGACACCGAGGACGCGGAGTGGATGACCGTGTCGTAGCTCTTGTCGAGCGCCGGCATCGCGGTGAGGTCGCCCTCGAGCACGTCGACGCGCGAGTCGAAGGCCGCGCGCACGGTGTCCTTGCCCACGCGGTCGGCCCAGGAGGAGAACACGGGCTTGCGCAGCAGGCCCTCGAGGCGCTTGCGACCGGTCAGCGTCCCCTTCGCGCGCACGACGGCGGTCACGCGGACGTCATCGGTGTACTCGAGGAGCGACTGCAGGACGGCCTGGCCGAGGAAGCCGGTGACACCGGTCAGCAGGATCTCGCGCGGGCCGGAGCGCTCGGGGGACGGGGTGGGGTTGGACATGCGGTGTTCCCTCAGATGCAGGTGGGCGGCCGACGTCCCGGCCGGGTGGGTCTTCCGGCCTCCGCCCGCCGGCGCGGCGGGCGTGCCCTACCGCGCAGGGGCGCGGGCGGACGTCGTGCACGGTCTCGTCCGACGGTAGCGCATGGGGCCTTTCACCACAGGTCGTCCGCGCCGCCGCGTGACGCGCACGACGGCCCGGACCGCCTCGGTGGGAGCACCGCGCCCATGTATCGTGGCCCGCATGCACAGGGCCCTTATCACCGGTGGGACCGCAGGCATCGGAGCGGCGTTCGCCAGGGCCTTCGCCCGGCGCGGCGTGGCCCTGGTGCTCGTGGCCCGCGACGACGCGCGCCTCCAGGAGGCCGCCGCCGAGCTGCGCACGAGCCACGGCGTCGAGGTCGAGACCCTCGTCGCCGATCTGGCCGATCGGGACGACCAGCAGAAGGTCGCCGACAGGCTCGAATCGACCACCGCCCCCGCGATCGACGTGCTCGTGAACAACGCCGGGTTCTCCGTGCGCGCCTCGCTGCTGGATCCCGACCTGAGCGAGCACGACCGCGGCTTCGAGGTCATGCAGCGCGCCGTCCTCAAGCTCGGCGGCGCCGCGGGGCGCGGAATGGGCGCGCGCGGCGAGGGCTGGATCATCAACATCGCGTCCGTGAGCGCCTTCATCACGCAGAACAACTACACGGCCATCAAGGCCTGGGTGACCAACTACTCCGAGTCCCTGAGCGTGCAGCTCGAGGGCACCGGCGTGCAGTCCACGGCCGTCACCCCAGGCTGGGTGCGCACCGAGTTCCACCAGCGCGCCGGCATCCGCGGCTCCTCGATCCCCGGGTTCCTCTGGCTGGACGCCGACGACCTCGCCGAGCAGGGCCTGAAGGACGTCGCCAAGGGGAAGGCCGTGAGCATCCCCGGCGGCCGCTGGAAGCTCATCACCGCGCTGCTGCGCTCGCTGCCGCGCCCGCTCGTGCACCGCCTCAGCTCGCTGCTCAGCTCCCGGCGCAGCAAGGAGCGCTGAGCATGGCAGGCAACCAGCCGGAGAAGGCGGACGAGCCCGCGAAGGCCGAGAAGCCCGCGAAGGCGGACAAGCACGCCAAGGCCGACAGGTCGGCGCAGAATCCGCGCCACGACCAGTCCCTCTCCTCCCGCCTCCGCAGCCTCGGCTGGGACCCTCTGGACGAGGACACCCGCAAGTACCGCTCGCGCGCCCGCGCGGCCCTGCGCTTCGTGCTCCAGCGCGGCCTGTTCCGCGGCCTGGTGCGCGCCAACGTCACCCAGACCGTGACGACCGCGCGCCGCGTGAAGTCCGTGCGCGGGCCGTTCGTCCTGGTCGCCAACCACACGAGCCACCTCGATGCGCCCATGCTCGCCGAGGGGCTGCCCTGGGCGCAGGCCCGGTACCTCTCCACGGGCGTGGCCGCGGACTACTTCTTCCACGTCTGGTACAAGCGCCTGTTCGTGCGCCTCCTGTTCAACGCCTACCCGATCGACCGCGACGGCTCGCGCAAGAACTCCGGGTTCTCCCGGCGTCTGCTGCGCAGCGGCGTCCCGATCCTCGTGTTCCCCGAGGGCGGGCGGCAGAAGACCGGCACCATGGGGGAGTTCAAGCCCGGTGCCGCGGCGCTCGCCTCGAGCGTCGGCGTCCCGATCATCCCGGCCGCCCTCGTCGGCGGCCACGAGGCGATGCCCAAGGGCCGCAGCTGGCCCAAGCCCGGCCGCCCGCCGGTCGGCGTCGTCTTCGGCGACCCGATGATGGCCCGCGACGGCGAATCCGTCGTCGACTACATGGAGCGCGTGCGCGCGGCCGTGGTCGACCTCTACGACAGCAACTACGAGCAGATCCTGGGCCCCCGCACGGGACCCCGGGAGGAGCACTGATGACCGCATCGCATTCCGCAGCCGATCTCACCGCGGCCGACGTCACCCGGCACAAGTGGTGGGGCTGGGGCATGGACGACGTCCGCTTCCGCTTCGACAACAAGCCCGCCTTCGCGCCGCTGGCGAAGAACAAGATCGGCGTGGATCTCGAGCAGGTCACCCAGTTCGACGACCCCGAGCTCTCCGATCACGAGGTGCCCGCGGGGCGCCTGGGCGACGCCGAGCGCGAGGCGATCGTGGGGCTCGTGGGCGAGGCGAACGTGCGCACGGACGACGAGTACCGCGTGCTGCACTCCTTCGGCCGCTCCCTCCCGGACCTGTTCCACGTGCGCTCGGGCGATTTCGAACGCCTCGTGGACGCCGTGGTCTACCCCGGCACGGAGGAGGAGGTCGCCGGCCTGCTGCGCCTGGCGCTCGAGAAGGACCTCGTGCTGATCCCCTACGGCGGCGGCTCCTGCATCTCCGGCTCGGTCACCCCGGACCCGGCCGAGCAGCGCCCCGTGCTCACCGTGAACCTGGGCCGCATGCGCCAGGTGCTCTCGATCGACGACACGGCGGGTCTCGCGCGGGTGCAGGCCGGCGTCTACGGGCCCGACCTCGAGGAGCAGCTCGCCGCCGAGGGCTGGACGATGGGCCACTTCCCGGACTCCTTCACCTACTCGACGCTGGGCGGCTGGGCCGCGACGCGCTCCTCGGGCATGCAGTCCGACAAGTACGGCGACATCGAGGACATCGTGCGCGGCATGCGCGTCGTCCACCCCGAGGGCACCGTCGTCACCAACCCGATCCCCGGCCGCGACTCCGGCCCGAGCGTCCACGAGATGATCCTGGGCTCCGAGGGCCGCATGGGCATCATCACCGAGCTCACCGTGCAGGTGCACCGCCTGCCGCAGGTGCGCCAGGTCATCGCCTACATGTACCCCGACTGGGAGCACGGCATCCGCGGCATGCACGCGATCGCCCGCTCGACCGACGTCTCGCCCACCTTCACGCGGCTCTCCGACGGCCCCGAGACCGAGTTCAGCCTCGCCATGGTCAAGGAGCCCACCTCGACCAAGGGCAAGGTCGCCGCGAAGGTGCAGGACGGACTCTTCGCCTACCTGCGCTCCAAGGGCTGGGACACGAGCGAGGAGATGAGCATCTCCTACGTGTGCTTCGAGGGCACCAAGGAGACCGTCGAGCACCAGAAGTCCGTCGTGAAGAAGCTGGTCAAGGGCGCGGGCGGCATCACGCTCGGAGCCGGACCGGGTGCGATCTACGACCAGAAGAAGTTCGACACCCCGTACCTGCGCGACTTCCTGCTCAGCTACCAGGTGTTCGGCGACGTCTGCGACACCGGCGCGACCTGGTCGAACATCAACGAGGTCCACGCGAAGGTCTACGAGGCGTTCTACGAGGCGCAGCGGAAGCAGGGACTGCCCGGCTTCATGTTCTGCCACATGTCCCACAGCTACCACTCGGGCGCCTGCCTCTACTTCACCTTCGCCCTGAAGTACACGAGCCCCGACAAGGCGCTCGAGCAGTACTACAACGCCAAGCGCGCCGTGCAGCAGGCCTTCGTCGACCTGGGCTCCACGGTCTCCCACCACCACGCCGTGGGCACCGAGCACCAGCCCTGGCTCACCGAGGACATCGGCGAGCTCGGCGAGCACATCATCGAGGGCCTCTTCGCGCAGAACGACCCCGGCCGGAACCTCAACCCCGGCAAGGTCGTCACCCCCTGAGGGCGGAGGCGCGATGACGAGCGGCCGACGGCGCATGATGCGCCGT
>NZ_JBHTSV010000019.1:0-59636 GCF_042794925.1 Brachybacterium sp. NPDC056505 | reverse complement strand
ACGGCGGAGACGCCGTCGCCGGCATCGCGGAGCACCGCGTCGGCGCCGGCACTCACGCCGGCGTCGGCAGCGGGCTCAGGCCTGCGGCTCGAGCTGCGTGGGGATCGCCAGACGGTTCCACACGTTGATCGTGGCGATCGCGAAGAGGAGATCGCCCAGCAGGGTCTCGTCGAACTGCGCGGACGCCTCGTCCCAGACGTCGTCGGGGACGCCCTCTGCTCCCAGCTTCGTCACCGTGTCGGTGAGGCGCAGGGCGGCGCGCTCGCGGTCATCGAAGTGCGGGGAGTCGTGCCATGCCGCCACGGCGAACAGCTTCGGGGTGGGGATGCCGGCCTTGATGCCGTCGCGCGAGTGCATGTCCGTGCAGAACGAGCAGCCGTTGAGGATCGAGGCGCGCAGCTTCACGATCTCGTACAGCTCGCGCGGGATCTGCCGGCTGCAGTAGGACTCGAGGCCCAGCACGGCCTTGTAGGCCTCGGGGTGCGTCTCGAACAGCTTCATCCTGGTCATCGGTCGTTCTCCGTTCTGGAGTCCGGGTGTCCTGTCGGAACGTGGGTCCCGGGCGTCTCGCCATGATGACCGACGAGGGGCGCGGAATGTGAGGCGGACCCCGGGACCACGTCCGCGCTCCACGCGAGCGTCCCGGCGACGAGAGGCCGCACCCGGACGCGACGCGGCCCCCGGTGCGAGTGCACCGGGGGCCGCGTGGTCCGACGGTGGCCGCCGAAGCGGCCCATCGGGTGGTGTCAGACGTCGATCAGGCGTCGCCGCGGTGGTTGCCGCGCTTCTCCGGATCGGCCGGGTTGTCCGCCGGGTCGATGGCGGGGTCGATCACGCGACCCTGCTCGACCTCGTCGTCGGCCGAGCCCTTGGCCTGACCGCTCGTGGAGTCGGCGCCCTTGGCGGCACCGCCCTTCGCGCCGGCGGCCTTGGCGTCGGAGCCCTTGGCCTCCGAGCCCTTGCCGTCGGTCTTCTTCGCCTCGGCCGAATCCACCTTGAGCTCCGACGGAGAGGTGTCCGAGGAGCGGTCGGAGGTGTTCGGGGTCGAGGCGGCGTGCGAGCCGCCCTTGAGCGAGGAGGCGACGTCCCCCGCCTCGGCGCCGGCGACGGCGTCCGAGACCTGGGTGGAGTCGGACTCGCTCGAGCCCGAGGCCGGGTAGTGGGCGCGGGCGAAGTCGGCCGGCGGGGCCCAGGGGTCCTCGACCGGACGGGTCTTCTTCCACACCAGGTAGCCGGCGGCTGCACCGGCGGCCGCGAGACCCAGGATCAGCAGCACCTTGCCGGCGCGGCCGCTCTTCTTCTTGGGCGCGGCCACGGCGGCCTTCCTGATGTCGCCCTGGCCCTTGTCGAACTCGCTGCGAGCTGCATCGACGGCGGCGGTGACGGCCGAGCTCACCACGGAGCCGGTCGCCTCGGCCGTGCGGCGGGCGCGCGGGAGGTAGTCGTCCTGCAGGTCGTTGCGGAACTTCTCGGCCTGCGGGCCGATCTTCTCGCCGAAGGCGGAGATCTTCTCGCCCTGGGTGCGAAGCCCCTCCTCGACCTGCGGGCGGACCTGGTCGACGAAGTGCGAGGCCTTGTCGCCCGCGTTGCCGGCGAGGGACTTCAGCTCCTCGACGGCCTTGCCGGCCTTGTCCTCCGCAGTGCTGCCGAGATCCGCAGCGGTCTTCTGCGCCTGGTCCTGGACCTTGGACGCGGTCTTGGCCGCGTCCTTCCGGCCCTTCTTCGCTGCCTTCTTGGCACGTTTCGTGCTCAGCGCCATGCGAGTCCCCTTTCGGTCATGTCCGCCGGGCTGTCCCGACGGGGGAGTGCGTGCGGACGAGGGTCGCGTCGCTCAAACGCGACGACACGTCTCGAGTGGTTCCACCCTACCGTGACCCCCGGCACGCGGATCCAGAGTGCTGACAGGTGGGGATGGAGATCCGCTTCCCCGCGGTACCGTGATCGGGTCCACACTCGCGCATCCCCGCGACGGCGCGCCATGAGCAGGTGATTCCTGATGCCCCGCAAGCCCTCCCTCCCGCCGCTGCGCGGTGCGACGCCCCTGCAGGCCCTCGGCCGCTTCTTCCGTCAGTACGGGATCTCCAGCGGGCGGGCGAGCCGGAGCGAGTACTGGTGGTGGGTGCTCGTGAACCTGCTGGTCACCACCGCTCTGCAGATCGCCGGGAACATGCTGGTCGCGGGGTGGACGTGGGACCACACCTTCGTGATCGTCGGCAGCCGATGGCCGATGGGCTCGAGCGGCGCCTCGGTGATCGGGGTCATCGCGACGATCTGGGCGCTTGGCACCCTCATCCCGAGCCTCGCGGTGGTCTGGCGGCGCCTGCACGACGCAGGGCACGGCGGCGGCTGGTTCTTCCTGATCCTCATCCCGATCGTCGGCTGGCTGCTGCTGATCTGGCTGCTCGCCTCGAAGGAGAACCCCGACGGGGCGCGCTTCGACCGGCCGACGGCCACCACCGGTCCGGATGCACCGCTCGGCCTGCGCAGCGACGCCTGGTCGAGGTCCTGAACCGCGCCTCCGGCCGGGCTCCTGAACCGCACCGCCGGCCGGATTCCTGACCCGCGACCGGCGGATCCGTCGGCCGCGCCCACGTCTCCGTCGGCGGTGAGCAGGTGCCCGTCGATCGCGCGCACGCCGCGCCCACGCGCCTGTGCGAGACTGGCCGCATGTTCGCAACACTGCACACGAACCAGGGCGATATCCGCCTCGAGCTGTTCGAGAACGACGCCCCCAAGACCGTCGCCAACTTCGTCGGCCTCGCCGAGGGGACCCGCGAGTTCACCGATCCCGACTCCGGCGAGAAGGTCACCCGTCCGTTCTACGATGGCGTCATCTTCCACCGCGTGATCGACGGCTTCATGGTCCAGGGCGGCGACCCGCTGGGCACCGGCACCGGCGGCCCCGGCTACATGTTCGACGACGAGATCTCCGAGAAGAACTTCGACGAGCCCTACAAGCTCGCGATGGCCAACGCCGGCAAGCGCATGAACGCGATCACCGGCAAGCCCTCGGGCACCAACGGCTCGCAGTTCTTCATCACCGTCGCCCCCACCCAGTACCTGCACGGCAAGCACACCGTGTTCGGCGAGGTGGCCGACGACGAGTCGAAGAAGATCGTCGACGCGATCGCCACCACCCAGACCGACATGCGCGACCGTCCCGTCGAGGACGTCGTCATCGAGTCCGTCGACATCGAGAAGTGATCCGGAGGCGGGCGCCCACCAGGGCGCTCGCCGCCCGTCGGCCCCGATCCCGCTCCGTCCCGCCCACCATGGCGCACCGGGGCCACCACACCGGGCCACCCCGCGAGAAGTACGAAACGGTTGCCATGAGCGCTCATGGCAACCGTTTCGTACTTCTCGTCGGTGTCAGGGGCCGACAGGCGGCCCGATCGGCTGGTGCGGGCGCCGTCGGTCGGCCTGATCGACGCGATCAGGGGCGGGCTGTGACGGTCTCCTGCGCCGCGCGGCGGACGATCGCCCTGCGGATCAGGACCATCAGCAGCACGAACCCGACGGTGAGCAGGATGTGCCCGATCCCGGCGATGCCCGAGACCATGGCGTCCATGGCCCCCAGGTCCGTGCCCTGCACGGTGAGCATGCCGCGCACGAACATCATGGCGGCGCTGACCAGCACCCCTGCGTGGTAGATGCCCTGGAACCACGCGAACAGGCGCGGGGAGTCGGAGAGCCGGAGCACGGCCTCGAGGGCGAGGACCGCGAGCAGGACGATCACGCCCAGGGTCAGCAGGTGCGTGTGCACGACGCCCAGCTGTGTGTGATCGGTGGCCGGCCAGTCGGAGTGCTTGGTGATCTCGCGGAACGCGAGTCCGGAGACGAGGCCGAGACCGAGGTAGACGCAGATCGCGGTGAACAGACGGTTCATGGCGCGCATGGGTGTTCCTTCCGTGCGGTGGAGGTGCGGGACAGAGGGATGAGGGACAGGCGGTGCCGGCCGGGGCCGACCGCGCTGATGGGGGTCGGTGGTCATCGGGCCTGGTGGACGGCGCGGCCGCCCAGGCGGCCCGGCCACCACATCCGGTCCCCGATCAGGGAGAACAGGGCAGGGACGAGCACCGTGCGCACCAGCACCGTGTCCACGAGGACGCCGAGCCCGACGATCAGGCCCAGCTGGCCGAGGACCACGAGCGGCAGCACCCCGAGGGCCGCGAACACGGCGGCCAGCACGATGCCGGCGCTGGTGATCACCACACCCGTCGAGCCGACGGCCCGGACGGTCCCGTGCACGGTGCCGAAGCGCTCGGCCTCGCGACGGATCCGGTGGGTGAGGAAGATCGTGTAGTCCACGCCGAGCGCCGCGAGGAACAGGAACGCCAGCAGCGGCACGGTCACGTCGAGCGCCGGGATGTCGAACAGGGTGCGGCCCACCCAGAGCCCGAGCCCGATCGAGGCGAGCGTGCTGACGAGGTTCGCGGCGAGCAGCACCACGGGGGCCACGGCGGCGCGCAGCAGCACCACGAGCACCACGAGGATCACGGCGAGGATGATCGGCGCGATCAGCAGCAGGTCGCGCTTCGAGTCGTCCTGGACGTCGAGCGCCTGGGCGGAGGTGCCTCCCACCAGGGCGTCCGGGGTGACGTCGTGGACGGCGGCGCGCAGGTCGGTGACCTCGGTGTCGGCCGCGGGCGACTCGGGCTGTGCGGTGCCGGTGGCCGAGAGAACCGTCTGCCCGCCGGGCGTCGTGCCGGTCTCGGAGACGGACTCGATGCCGGGAACGTCCTCCGCGGCGGTCGTCACGGCCTTCGCCTCGGACGTCGGGACGGTGATCAGGTGGGGGCCGGACTGGCCTGCGCCGTAGTGCTCGGCGATCGCCGTGAAGCCGGTCTGCGACTCGTTCGCGGAGGCGAACTGCTCGCTCTGGGCGAGGCCGACGCGCGTGCCCAGCAGGCCCGTTGCACAGATCGCGAGCACGGCGAGGGTCCCGATCACCGAGATCACCGGGTGAGCGGTGACGCGGCGCGCCACGGCGGCGAAGATTCCGCGCTCGGCATCATCGGTCGCCGCGGAGTCGGCCGTGGCATCGACCGCGGAGTCCGAGTCGGAGGCCTTCTCGCCGTCGGCCGTGGCCTGCGTGGGACGGGGCACGAAGGGCCAGAAGACGCGGCGCCCCGTGATCGCGAGCAGCGCGGTGAGCGGGAACAGGACCGCGAGCAGGGCGATGACGAGCCCCACGGCGGCGGCGATGCCCAGCCCACGGGTCGCGGGCATCACCGCGAGGACCAGGGTGAGCAGGGCGAGCACCACGGTCACGTTCGAGGCGAGCACCGCCGGGGCGGTCTCGCGCCACGCCATACGCAGGGCTTCGCGATGGTCCGTGTGGCGATGCAGCTCCTCGCGGTAGCGGGAGATCAGCAGCAGCGCATAGTTCGCGCCGGCGCCGAAGACGAGCACGCTGATCACACCCGCGTCGAAGGCCAGGGAGAAGGACTCGCCCATGCGGGAGGTGACCGCGCTGGCGACCCCGTCGGCCGATCCGACCACCGCGAGCGGCAGCAGCCACAGCACGGGAGAGCGGTAGGTGAGCAGGAGGAGCAGGCCGACCACTGCGATCGTCACGATCAGCAGCTTGAAGTCGGCGCCCGCGAAGGCGCCGCGGATGTCCGAGCCCACGGCCGGTCCGCCCGTGACCTGCACCTGCAGTTCAGCAGCGGCGCTGCCCTCGACGGTGTCGTGGGCGACGTCCCGCAGCTGGTCGATCTTCGCGTCCACCGCGTCATCGCCCGCGCTCACGTCGATCGGGGCGAGCACGAGGTCGGCGCGGCCGTCCTCTGAGGGCATCGGCGGCAGCTCGTGGCCGTCGGTCGCGGAGGCGAGGTCGCTGCGCAGCTGCGCGATCTGCTCCCGGTCGGCCGACGTCAGCTTCCCGCCGTCGGTGCGGGTGACCACGGCCATCACGGACTGCTGGTCGGCGTCGGGCAGCTGGTCGGCGACTGCAGCGGCGCGGGAGGACTCGGCGCTCGCAGGAAGGGCGTCCATGCCGGCTGCGGGTCCGGAGCCGCGCAGGCCCATCAGGCCGAGCGCGAGGACGGCCGCGATCACGAGCACCACCCATGCGGAACGGCGACCGGTGAGGATCGAGGCGGCCTTCGCGAGAGCGCGGCCGGCGGGCGAGCGCGGCGGGGTCGACGCCGCACGCGCGTCGGTGGTCGGGGAGGAAATCGGGGACGTGGTCGAGGTTCTCATCGTTCTTCCTGGTCGCGCACGGGTTTCGGGGCCGCGGCGCTCAGCGCCGCGGTACGTGTCCCACGCTAGGAACGGCCTCCTCGGACGGAATCAACCGTTCGATGTATTCGACCTGTGACCCGGAGCGCCGCCGCGCCTCGGCGTGCTCCCCGGAGCCTCATGTAGGAATGGGGGCATGGAGAACCGACCCACCTACGGCTACGGCGCCGACGACCCGGATCCGGCCCAGCGCCCGCGACCCAGCTACGGCTACTCCGCCGGCGACGCCGAACGCGCCGGAGGGGCCGACGGCGCGGCGGCCGGGACGGGCGGCTCCTCCGCGGGCGCCGCGGACGACGCCTCGCTGCCTGCGCACCAGATCCCGGGAGGCGAGCAGGCGAGAGCGCCCGTGTGCCCCCGCCACCCCGACCGCGTGAGCTACGTGCGCTGCAAGCGCTGCGGCCGGCCCGCGTGCGGCGAGTGCCAGCGCCCCGCACCCGTGGGGATGCTCTGCGTGGACTGCGAGAAGGAGCTCGCCGCGCAGCAGCGCTCGGCGAGCCCGCGCAACATGGCCGGCGGCCGCATGGGCAGCTCCACCCCGTTCCTCACCTACGGCGTGATCGGCCTGTGCGTGGTGCTGTTCCTCGGCCAGACGCTGATCCCCGGGGGCGCCGTCGAGCAGGCGCTGATCTACGCGCCGGTGCGCACCCTCGCGATGCCCTGGACCCTGATCACCACGGGGTTCCTCCATGGCGGCGTGTTCCACCTTCTGCTGAACATGTACGCGATGTACCTGGTGGGTACGCACCTCGAGCGCACGCTCGGGCACTGGCGCTTCGGCGCGATCTTCATGCTCTCCCTGTTCGCGGGGCAGGTGGCCGTGCTCCTGTTCGCCGACCCCATGTCCTCCTCGTGGGTCGGGGCGACGCTCGGCGCGAGCGGCGGCATCTTCGGCCTGTTCGGCACACTGCTGATCGTGAACCGGCGGATGGGCGCGGAGACCACGCAGATCCTCGTGCTGATCGGGCTGAACCTCGTCATCACCTTCACGATCCCCAATATCTCGTGGCAGGGGCACCTGGGCGGTCTGGTGATGGGCACGGCGCTGACCGCGGTGATGTTCGCGCTGCGTCCGAAGGCGAGCCCCGGCGCCGACCGCGCCGCCCTCGCGCGCCGCTCCGCGCTCATCCACGGCGGCGTGCTCGCCGCGGGGCTTGTGCTGTGCCTCGTGCTCATCGCGGTGAAGATCGCGACCGTCCCCGCCGGGTACCTGCCGCTGGTCTGAGGCGGCGGGCCGCGGGTCAGGAGGGCCGACGGCGAGGGGCCGATGGGCTGAGGAGCCGACGTGCCGAGTCGCCGACGGTCGAGCCGACCCCGGGGTTGTGGAATCACATGCCTGTGATTATCCCCAGTTGTGGATAACTTTGGGGACAACTGCCGATCGTGTGTGGAATCGCGGGGGACGGAGGCCTCGAACCTGTGGACCAGAGGTGTCCAACAGGCGTCGACGCCGTGCGACAGCCCCCATGACCTGCGGTACGAAGCCCTCCACCGTGCGGAATCACAAACCTGTCATTCGTCCCCAGGTGTGGAGTTCTCTGTGGAAAACCCTCTCAGGACTCCACACCACCGGTGATCCGGACGTCCTGATCCGACCTCAGAGCGGCCTCGACCATCGCCACCAGGGCGCGCGCGGCATCGTCGGCGCCCACCACGTCGGCCGAGGGGACATGGACGAACCCGCCGCGGACGGCGACGCCTCCACGGCTGCCCGCGCTCGCGTCCGCCCGCAGCGCGTGGCACAGCCGGTAGAAGACGTCGTTGCACACGTACGTCCCGGCCGCCTGCGAGACCGCGGCCGGCACGTCGAGCACCCGCGCGGCCTCGACCATCGCCTTGATCGGCAGGGTCGAGAAATATCCGACCGGGCCGCCGGCCAGGCAGGGGACGTCGATGGGAGAGCGGCCGTCGTTGTCGGCGATGCGCGCGTCCTGCACGTTGATCGCGACCCGCTCGGGAGTGATCGCGCGCCGGCCCGCAGCGAGACCGGTCGCGATCACGAGGTGCGGCGAGCGGGCCTCGATCTGCTCGAGCAGGAGGTCGGCACCGCGGGAGAACACGACCGGAAGGCGCGCCGTCGCCACGCTCACTCCGCGGGACTCCAGCTGCGGCGCGGCCCGCCGCACCGCCTCCCACGACTCGTTCGTCGCGGCCCCCGCGAAGGGCTCGAACCCGCTCAGCAGCACGTCGATGCTCATGGGGGCAGGGTATGCGCCTCTACTCTGGGCGCATGCCCGCCTCGCCGACGCCCGATCCGTCCATGTCCCCCGGGCTCCCGCCGGACCTCGACGCCCTGCACCCGCCCTTCGCCCTCCGGGTGCGCTCCGGCCCGCTCACCCTGCGGGTCCTCGCCGACCGCGACCTGCCGGAGTACGCCGAGCTGCTGCGTCGGCCGATCTTCGCCGACCCCGACGCCCCGCACGTCTTCCCCTGGTACGCCCGGCCCGAGCAGGAGCGGATCCGCGAGGCGCTGCGCTTCCAATGGCGCCTGCGCAGCGAGCTCTCCCCGGAGAGCTGGTCGCTGACCCTGGGCATCTGGGCCGACGACCGGCTGATCGGCTGCCAGGACCTCGACGCGAAGCAGTTCGCCGTGCGCCGCACCGTGACCTCGGGATCCTGGCTCGCACGGGAGATGCAGGGGCGCGGCCACGGCGGTCTCATGCGCCGCGCCGTGCTCGTGCTCGCCTTCGACCACCTGGGCGCGGTGCGGGCGGAGTCCGCGGCTGTCGTCGGCAACGAGCGCTCCTACGGCGTCTCCCGCTCCTGCGGCTACGTCGACAACGGCACCGAGGTCATCGAGCAGAACGGCCGAGCCGTGGAGCACCAGCGGTTCGTCGTCACCCCGGAGACCTTCCGGCGCGGGCCCCGGAGCGTCGAGGTCGAGGGACTCACCCCTGAGCTGCGCACGCTGCTCGGGGCGCCGGAGCCCGGCGACTCGAGCACCTGAGCGCGCCGTCCTCCGGGTCGCGGAGCGACGCTGCTCCGCGACCCGCCCCACCACCAGCGAGGGATCTCTCTCCTGGGGTCGCAGCCCCCGGGGTCTCAGGCCATGCGCTCCGGCGGGCGCTCGCGCGGGTGCTTCGCCCGCAGGACGAAGTAGTTGATCGCGCCCACCAGGGCGAAGACGACCACGCCGAAGGCGATGCCGATCAGGAGCGCGCTGCCCACCGACGCGCCGCCCAGCACGCCGAATCCGATGATCGCGGCGGCCAGGGCGATCACCCCGGCCACGGCGCCGTTCAGCGCCGACCGGGCATAGATCTGGTTCGAGCTCATGGGAACCTCCGTTGCGAGTCCCTGTGCTGCAGTGCCGACCCGTCCGGATGCCGCAGAAGCGCGACATCGTCGCAGACCAGACGTGTTCTCACGGTAGGGTCGGCCACGAGCCAGGGCTACTTCTGCACGGAACGTGAGGAGAACGGTGACGGATCTTGAACGCTATCGGCGCACCGACCGCGCGCAGGACGTCGGGTTCGTCTTCGGTGCGCTCACGGCCGCGAGCCTTCCCGGCCCGGGCCTGCTGCGCCTGCTCGGCCGCCTCCACATGACCGAGTCCGCCGCCCGCAGCACGCTCGCGAAGATGGTGAGGATGGGTCGCCTCGACGTCGAGCGTCACGGACGCGTGGGCGTCTACTCCCTGGGAGCTCCGCTCGCGCGTCGATACCGGCAGATCGAGGGCACCGCGACGCTTCCCGCCTGGTCCGGCAGCTTCCACGGGATCGTCCATCAGGTCCCCGAGAGCGCACGCTGGTTCCGCGACCGCCTCACCTACTACGCAGACTTCCACGGATTCGGGACCCTGCGCCCCGGTGTGCTGATCAGCGTCCGGGCCGAGACGGACACCGTGCTCGGCCAGCTGGGCGAAGCGCCCGAGGGAGCAGTCCTCCACCGCGTGCTGATCACCCCCGAGACCGTCGAGGAGGCGCGGGGGATGGCGGGCGCGACGTGGGATCTCGCCGACGTCGCCCGCCGCGCCGAGGACCTCACCTCGCGGATCCGCGAGCTGCGGGGGAGCGTGGATCTCGAGTGCCGCCCTGGCGGCCAGGGGCACGAGGGCCGAGAGTTCCGTGGTGACGATCCGCCCGCCGACGAGGCGCGCCTCTGGGACGTGTTCGGACGATGGAACGCGCTCTACCAGCAGGTCATGCGCGTCGTGCTCGCCGACCCCCATCTTCCCGTCGAGCTCCTGCCGCCGCGCTGGCCCGTCGGCGTGATGTTCGCCGAGCTGAACCGGCTGAACACAGGATGGGGGCCGACGCTCCAGCCGTTCCTGCGCGCGCAGGTCGAACAGGCCGCACCGGGTCTCGCCCGGTACGAGCCCGCCCCGTGGGAGCGCACCCGGTAGCCACGCAGGTCCCGCGCGGGAGCCGGAGCGACGGGCCGGCGCGCTCCGTCAGACCCCGTCGGCCGCGAGGCGCAGCGCGGCGCGGGCGGCGGCAGCGGATCCCGGCGCCTCCTGGACGCAGCGCGCGAGGAGCCAGCGCACCGTCCGCTCCGGATCGAGGCCCGTCAGGCGCGCCATCCGGGCGCTGAAGCCCGACGGGTCCTCGACCAGGCGGTCCTCGGCGTTGAACATGTGCTGCAGCAGATCGTAGTGCGGGTCGCCCACGTACGGCTTCGGGTCGATGACCAGCCAGGAGCCGCCGTGATCCGGTCCCTCGCCGCCCGCTGCGAGCACGTTGTGGTGGTGCAGATCGGTCGCGAGCAGCACCTCGGGGACGCCGTGCTCGCGGGGGAGCGCGCGGAACATGTCCAGGCCCCGTCGCACCAGCTCCTCCGGCAGGCCGCGGGACTCGCGGGCGAGGCGCTCGGCGGCCTCGTCGGCCCACCAGGCGCACATGTTGGCGAGCGGGCGGAAGCCGTGCTCGGGAGCGCCGGGGAGGTCGCCGGCGGGGATCCACAGGCGACGCAGCAGCCCCGCGACCACCTCGTCCTCCTGCTGGCGCGGGAGCCCGCTGCGCGCGAGCGTCGTGCCGGGGCGCACGCGCTCCATGAGCAGCACGCTGAGCGCGCCCTCGCGGCGGGCCTCGAGCACGGGCGGCACGATCGGTCGAGGCTCCTCCCGCTCGGAGTCCTGGCCGGAGGACCAGATGCTCATACCGAGCGCCTCGTCCCGGGCCTCCTCGTGCGCCCACGCGACCTTGAGCACCAGGTCCTCGCCGCCGGCGCCGGTCGCCGCGCCCACCCAGCCCGTCGAGCCCTCGGGGAACGCGGCGCCCAGCATGACGCCCAGGCGCTGGGCCGTGACGTCCCTGGCGGCGAGGATCTGCGCGTCCGACGGCCGCGGTTCCTGCGTCGGTCCGGGCGCAGGTCCGGGCGCGGGCCCGGACTCGGGCCCGGGGCTGGGATCGGAGCGATGGTCGCCTTTCGTGCTCATGACCGGCGCCCGAGAAGGATCAGCTCGGCGGTCGCGTCGGTGACGGGTCCGCCGGACCAGTCGCCGTGCACCCGCTCCAGGACGAAGCCCGCGGCCTCGAGGTCCGCGCGCAGCACCTCGAGCGGCCGGAAGATCAGCGTCTCCTCGGCGCTGCGTCGCGCGGACCCCTCGCGCTCCGTGATGCCGCGGTGCGTCTCGACGACGCCGTCGGCCCCGCTCTCGTCGACCGCGAGGAGCTCGACCCAGCTGGTGAACACGCCGCCGTCGGGGTGAGGGAAGTCGCCGCGCGTGCTCTCGGGCGTCCAGTGCTCCCACGGCCGCCGACGCGGGTCGCGGCTCTCGAAGGCGAGCACCCCGCCGGGACGCAGCGCCCGATGGGCGCTCGCGAGCAGCGCGTGCCACGTGTCCGCGGGGACGATCTGCTGGGCGGCGTGCCCGGTCATGACCGCGAGGTCCGCCTCGCCCTCCGGGGCGGCGTCGGCGGAGCCAAGGATCCAGGTCACACGCTCGCCGCCGGGACGCGTGCGCGCGATCTCGAGCATCGCCCCGGCGGGATCGACGCCGAGCACGCGGTGGCCGTCGGCCGCGAGATCGACGCAAAGGACCCCCGTGCCGCAGCCGATGTCGAGGACCGTGAAGGGGGCGTCCGCCCCGCGCGCCGCGGCGCCGCGCAGCTCGCGGGCCAGGCGCCGATAGAACTCGACGTCCTCACGCCCGGAGTTCTCGGCGTCGTACAGCCGCGCGGACTCGGGATCCTCGTAGGGGTTCGTGGAGGGGAGCGTGCTCACCTCGGCGACGCTAGCGGGGCGCGACCGGGCATGGCGAGCGAATACACCGGACGCCGCGCCGCGCCGAGATGTGCCGTCTGTCCGTTCCCGGCGGTGCCCCTGAGTGACAATGACCGGGTGAAACCGTTCCTTCTCATCGCGACGCGTCCCGAGGACGAGGTCGCGCAGTCCGAGTACGAGGCAGTGCTGCGCCTGACGGGCCTCGAGGCCGAGCAGCTGCAGCACATCCAGCTCGACCGCACGCCGATGCCGCCCGTCGACCTCGAGGAGATCTCGGGGATCATCGTCGGCGGCAGCCCGTACAACACCTCGGACGACGCCGCCTCGAAGTCCTCCGACCAGGTGCGCGCCGAGCGCGAGCTGGGGGAGCTGCTGGACCGCGTCGTCGAGGCCGACTTCCCCTTCTTCGGCGCCTGCTACGGCGTCGGGACCCTGGGCGTCCACCAGGGCGCGATCGTCGACCGCACCTACGGGGAGCCCGTGAGCGGCATCGACGTCGAGCTCACCGACGCCGGTCGCGAGGACCCGCTGATCAGGGCCTCAGGCGTCCCCGAGAGCTTCCTCGCCTTCGTGGGCCACAAGGAGGCCGTGCACGTGCTGCCCGAGCACGCCGTGCTGCTGGCCACCGGCCAGCGCTGCCCCGTGCAGATGTTCCGCGTGGGCACCTCGCAGTACGCCACCCAGTTCCATCCCGAGCTGGACAACGACGGCCTCGTCTTCCGCATCCGCGCCTACCGCGACAACGGCTACTTCGACCCGGCCGAGGAGGAGGAGCTGATCGAGCGCGTGCGCCCCGTCGACGTCCACCACGCCGCGAAGCTTTTGCGCGCCTTCGTCGAGCTGCACGCCCGCTGACCCCGTCGGCCGGAGCATCCGACCGTCCGCCCGCGCTGATCCCCGCGCCGGAGGACGCCCGCCGCACCGCGCCACCCGCCCCCACCGGAGGCCCCGAGACCGATGACGTCCTCCCCGCCCCCCGACCGCTCCTCACGACCCGGCGATCCCGTGCGCCCGCGCCCGCGACCGCGCCAGAAGTTCACCCGTGAGCAGGTACGACGCCGCCAGATCGTCGCGGGAGGATGCCTCGCGCTCGTGATCCTGCTGGTCGTGATCTCGTGCAGCGCGATCCTTGGACGCCACGGCGGCGGGGGAGGGGGAACGCTCGGCGGTGGGGCCGACGACTCCGCGATGAGCGTCCCCGCCACCCCTGCTGACGCCCCGGCGCTCTCGCAGCTGCCGAAGGACGCGAGCCTCGGCGGCGAGGAGGCCCTCGGCATCGACGTCTCCGCCCATCAGGGCGAGATCGACTGGACGGAGGTCCGGGGCGACGGCATCTCCTTCGCGTACATCAAGGCCACCGAGGGCACCGGCTTCACCGACCCGCAGTTGAACGCGAACTGGCGCGGCGCGCGCGGGGCCGGCGTGACCCCCGGCGCCTACCACTACTTCACGCTCTGCTCGCCCGGGGCCGACCAGGCGAAGGCGTTCCTGGAGGCCGTGCCGCCGAGCGACGACGCCCTGCCTCCCGCCCTCGACCTCGAGTTCGACGGGGCCTGCGAGAAGCGTCCCGAGGCGAAACAGGCGAAGGAGGAGGTCGCGGCCTTCATCGATGCCGTCGAGAAGGCCTGGGGGCGCCGCGTGGTGCTCTACTCCTCGCGCGAATGGCGCGACCACTACGGACTCGACGCCACCGAGGACCGGCCCGACTGGCTGTACAACGACGGCTCCCGGCCTGTCCAGGGCGACTGGGCGCTGTGGCAGACCCGCTTCGACGGCTCGGTCGCGGGCGTGAAGGGCGACGTCGACATCGACGTCCTGCGCACCGAGGTGCTCCGCGCGTCCTCCTCGATGAACGACGACGCCTGAGCGGCAGATCTCTCTGATCCCCGACTGACCTGGTCGAGACGATCCGGCGACGCCGCGCAGCGGCGCGTGTGACCCCTCACGCATCCCCACGTGGGACGTGGTGGCGGCCCTCGCCCACCCTTTAGGGTGAGGTTCGCCGAAGCCTCGGAGAAGTCGACCCTCACCTGCCCTCGGCGGGCATCGCCGAAGGCACCGTCGACCCTCCCGCATGCGGACGCCCCACCGGATGCGCGGCCCGGCTCCATCCCCAGTCACCAGGAACGGAGACCGCACCGCCATGACCCGCCGATCCCTCTCTCGCAGCCCCCTCGCGCCCCGCCCCCTGTCCGCCGACGGGGCCCGTCGGCCCGAGCCCGCCCGTCGGCCCAGCCGCCGCTCGCTGCTCGCCGGAGCGGCCGCGGCCCCCATCGGCCTCGCGCTCGCCGCCTGCGGAGGAGCCTCCTCGGCGGACGAGACCGCCTCCGACGCCGGCGGCGACTCCGAGGACGGCGCCTTCCCCGTCACCATCGAGCACGCGCTCGGCACCGCCGAGATCACCGAGAAGCCCCAGCGCATCGTCACCCTGGGCCAGGGGTCCACCGAGACCTGCATCGCGCTGGGCACCATCCCCGTGGGCGTCGAGGACTACGCCTGGGGCGCCGACGACTCCGGCCAGCTGCCGTGGGTGCACGAGGCCATCGACGAGAAGAAGGGGAAGCTGCCGGAGCTCATCACCGGCTCCACCGAGCTCGACACCGAGGCGATCCTCGCGCTCACCCCCGACCTGATCCTCGCCCCCTGGTCCGGGATCACCAAGGAGCAGTACGACGTCCTCAAGGACATCGCCCCCACCGTCGCCTACGAGAAGGAGGCGTGGGTGATCACCTGGGAGCAGCAGATCACCACGATCTCCACGGCCCTCGGCCTGCCCTCGAAGGCCGACGAGCTCATCGCGGGCATCAAGGACGAGTTCGCCTCCCGCCGGCAGGAGGAGTGGGAGGACGTGACGTTCTCCTTCATCTACAACTCCGGGAAGGGCACGCTGGGCGTCTTCTACCCCGACGAGCAGCGCGTCGCCATGGTCAGCGCACTGGGCCTCACCGTGGATCCCATCAAGGACGAGATCTCGAAGTACGAGGTCGAGGGCACGGACTCGGCCATGATCGGTCTCGAGAACGCCGACATGCTCGACGACTCGGAGCTCATCTTCACGTTCTACTCCGACGAGAAGAACCGCAAGGAGGTCGAGGCGCAGCCGCTGTACGCGGACATCCCCGCGATCAAGGCCGGCGCGATCGTCGCCCCGACCGACCAGGCGTTCGTCACGGGCTCCTCGATGATCAACCCGCTCACCGTCCCGTGGGCGCTCGAGCGCTACGTCCCGCTGATCGAGAAGGCCGTCGCGAAGGTCTGATCGTGAGCACCGCGGTCTCGTCCGATCCGAGCACCCGCCCCGCCGCCGGCGCGGGGCGGGTGCTCCTCGGCGGCAGGCGTCGGATCCCGCCGCTCGCCGCGATCGCGCTCGCCGTGCTGCTCGTGCTCGCCGTGTGCCTGGCCAGCGTGTGCCTCGGCGCCCGGGCCGACGACCCCGGCCAGCTGCGCGCCGCCCTGCTGGGACGGGGCGAGGAGCGGATGGAGCTGATCGTGCACGGCCGCGCCGTGCGCACCCTCGTCGGACTGGCCGTGGGCTCGGCGCTCGCGCTCTCCGGCCAGCTCATCCAGGCCCTCACCCGCAACCCCCTCGGCGAGCCCGGGCTGCTGGGCGTCACCTCCGGCGCGTCCTTCGCGATCGTGCTGGTCACCGCGGTCCTCGGCACCGTGAGCGCGCAGGTCGCGGCGCTCGCCGCGATCCCCGGGGCGCTGCTCGCGGTGCTCGTCGTCCACCTCGTCTCCCGCCCGGCGGGCACCTCCTCCGTGGTCCCGCTCGTGCTCGCCGGCGCCGTGGTGAGCGCCGTGCTCGGCGCCATCGTGCAGGGGATCATCCTGCGCATGCCCGGCGTCTTCGACTCCTACCGCTACTGGGTCGTCGGCTCCCTGACCGGCGCCGACCTCACCACCCTCGCGACCGTCGCACCCGTGCTGCTCACGGGGCTGGTCGTCGCGATCCTCATCGCCCCGGCCCTGAACACCCTCGCGCTCGGCGACGACGTCGCGATCTCGCTCGGCTCGCCGGTGCGCCTCGTGCGGGGCGCCGGGATCATCGCCGCCGGACTGCTGGCCGCGGGCGCGACCGCCGCCGCGGGCCCCATCGCCTTCGTCGGCCTCGCCGTCCCGCACCTCGTGCGCGGCCTCGTCGGCGCCGACCACCGCTGGCAGCTGCCGCTCAACCTGCTGCTCGGGGCCGCGCTGCTGGTCGCCTCCGACGTCCTCGCGCGCGTCCTCATCCGGCCCGAGGAGCTCATGGTCGGCGTCGTCACCGCCTTCGTGGGCGCCCCGTTCCTGCTGCTGGCCGTGCGCCGCGGGGCGGTGACCGACCGATGAGCACCGTCTCCGCGCCTCCCGCCGAGCGCGCCGCGCGCCGCTCCGAGCCCCGCCCGACCCGGGCTCCGCTCCCGCCGGGGCTCCGCACCGTGCTGCTCGCCCTCGTCCTCGTCGCGATCGCCGTCGCGGCCGGGGTCATCACCCTCGCCCGCGGCGAGCTCGGCGTCGGCCCGTCGGACATCCTGAAGGTGCTCGAGGGAGGGGGAGATCGCCGCGCAGAGATCATCCTGACCCGCATGCGCGGACCGCGCGTGCTCGTCGGCGCGGGCGCCGGAGCCGCCCTCGGCCTCGCCGGGACCCTCTTCCAGACCGTCACCCGCAACCCGCTGGGGAGCCCCGACGTGATCGGGCTGGGAGCGGGCGCGGGCGCCGGCATCGCCCTGGTCTCCCTCGTCTCCGACGGGCCCGCCCCCACCTGGATGGGCGCGCTCGCCGGCTCGGCGATCGCGATCGGCCTCGTCCACGCGGCGACCGGACGCGGCTTCGCCTCGCCCTCGCGGCTGATCATCGCCGGGATCGGCGTGGCCGCGATGGCGCTCGCCCTCACCCAGTACGTGGTGGCCGTGGTGCTGCGCGACGCCGGCTCGCAGCTCGCCGGGCAGCTCGTGGGCTCCCTGAACTCCCGCAGCATGCAGCACGCGGCGATGATCGGCATCGTGCTGCTGGTGTGCGCGCCGCTCGCCGGTCTGCTGCGCCACGACCTCACCGTCATGGACATGGGCGACGAGATGGCAGACGCCCTGGGCGGCGGGGCCGTGCGCACCCGTACGAGCGCGATCATCCTGTCGGTGCTGCTGTGCGCGGGGGCCGTCGCGGTCGCCGGGCCCATCGCCTTCGTCGCGCTCGCCGCGCCGCACATCGCCCGCAGCACCCTGCGCCTGCCCGGCCCCCACCTGCTGGTCTCCGCGCTCGTGGGCGCCGTGATCCTGCTGGTCTCCGACCTCGCCGTGCAGGCCGTGCCCCTGCTCGACGGGCTTCCCGTGGGCGTGATCACCGCCGGATTCGGCGGCGTCTACCTGGGCATCCTGCTGATCGGCACCTGGAGGAGGAACAGCGCATGAGCACAGGACCCGAGCCCGTCGCGGCCCCGGGGCGCGCCACGAAGACGGTGCGCACCCCTGCCGCCGCCTCGGCGCCCGCACCGGCTCTCTCCCTCGAGGGCGTGAGCGTCGGCTACGGGGAGAATCTGGTCCTCGCCGACCTCGACCTCGAGGTGCCCGCGGGCCGCTTCACCGCGGTGATCGGCCCGAACGGCTGCGGCAAGTCCACGATGCTCAAGGCCATGGCGCGGACGCTGCCCGTGCGCGCCGGGCGCATCCTCCTCGACGGCGAGCCGCTGGACGCCCAGCGCTCCCGGGCGGTCGCACGGCGCCTCGCGATGCTCCCGCAGGAGCCCGTCGTGCCCGACGGCATCACCGTGCGCGGCCTCGTGGACCGCGGGCGCCACCCGTACCGCTCCGCGCTGCGCCGACGACTCCCGGGCGACGGCGAGGCAGTGGACGTCGCGATGGCCGCCACCGGCGTGGCCGAGCTCGCGGACGTGCAGGTCACGGACCTCTCCGGCGGGCAGCGCCAGCGCGTGTGGATCGCGCTCGTTCTCGCCCAGCAGACGGCGCACGTGCTGCTCGACGAGCCCACGAGCTTCCTCGACGTGGCCCACCAGATCGAGGTCCTCCACCTGTGCCAGGACATGCGCGCGAGCGGCCGCACCGTCCTCGCCGTCCTCCACGACCTGAACCAGGCCGCCCGCTACGCCGACGAGCTCGTCGTCCTCCACGAGGGCCGGCTCGTCGTCCAGGGCGCCCCGGCCGACGTCCTCGGCGAGCAGCTTCTCGCCGACGTCTTCGACCTCGACGCCCAGGTGGCCTCCGATCCGCAGAGCGGCACGCCGATGGTGGTGCCGCGCCTGCGACAGGCGGCTCAGGCCGGCTGAAGCCGGTGGGGTCGCGGCCCCACCCGGTGGCGGCCCGCGGCGCGGCGATGGTCCCGCTGGACGCGAGCGCGGTGCAGGGCGGCCTCGGCCTCGCGCTGACGACGAGAGTCCTCCGCCCTGCGCTCGGCGCGGATCCGCTGCAGCTCCTCGAGGGCGCCGGGATCCCCGAGGTCGGCGTCGAGTGGACGGTAGGTGATCAGTTGCGTGGTCATGTACCGACCCTCCCGCGCCCGCCCCTCGTCCTCCCCGTGATCGGGCTGTGCCGTCGCTCTGGACGGGACGCGGCGTCGGGCGCCGGTGCGATCCGTGCGACCGGTGCGTGAGGTGCCGCTGGTCGCGGGGCGGGGAGCGGGGCCGTCGCGGTGGGGAGCGGAGTCGTGGCGGAAGCGGCGGAGCAGGTCGTCGAAGAACATGCCTCAAGGCTCGCGCCGCGCGGGCATCCTGCACATCGCTCCGCGGTCGCCTGCGGCTCGGACCGCGGGTGGATCCCTCGGAGGCGCGCGCCCTACCGGGGAGTGAGCACCGGGTGCCCGAACTGCGGGGTCACCGCGGAACCGGTCCCGGGGAACCGATCCTGCGGGAGGGAAGCCCGGAGGTCACGGCTGCAGGCGCACGCGCTCCCAGGCGCCCGCGGAGGGAGCGGCGGATCCCGAGCCGTCCGCCGCCGCGGCCCCGTCGGCCCACCGGTAGACGATGCGGTCGTGCATGCGGCCGCCGCGGCCCTGCCAGAACTCGATGCGGTCGGGCACGAGGCGGTACCCGCCCCAGTGCGGGGGACGGGGGATCTGCTCCTCGTCGGCGAAACGAGCCTCGACCTCGGCGTACTGCGCGTCGAGCTCCTCGCGGGCACCGATCTCGCGGGACTGGTGGGAGGCCCAGGCGCCCAGCTGGGAGGCGCGCGGGCGACGCGCCCAGTAGGCGTCGGACTCGGCGTCGGCCACGTCCTCGATGCGCCCGTCGACCCGCACCTGTCGCTGCAGCGGGTACCAGGGGAACAGCATGGTCGCCCATGGGTCGGCGGCGATCTGCTCGCCCTTCGCGGAGTCCTTGTTCGTATAGACCACGAAGCCTGCGGCGTCGTGCGCCTTCAGCAGCACGGTGCGCGAGCGGGGGCGGGCGTCGCCGTCCTCGGAGCGGTCGACGGTGGAGAGCACGAGCGCCGTGGGATCCGGCAGGTCGCCGCGCTCCTCGCGGCGCGTGAACGCCTCCTGCATCCAGACGTCGAACAGCCCCATCGGGTCCGCAGGGGCGGCGTCGGCAAGGGAGCCGCCGAGGTAGTCGTTGCGGTCGTCCGCCAGGTCCGGGACGGGGTGCGAGTCGCTCATGCCCCATGAGTACGCCTGCGGGCCGCCGCGCGCAACACGGTCCGCCGGGCGCTGCCGACCCTGCCCCACGTCACGATTCGGCCACGGGATCGACCCTTCGTGCACAGGACGCGACCCTCGCGCGCGCCGAGTGCTAGGTTTCCGTCCACCATGCGCCGTGGGGCACAGGTCACATTCGCGCCCAGCGCCCGCCCCGCCCCCGTCACCCCCATCGGAGGATCTCCATGTTCGACGCAGCTCTCACTCCTCGCCGCCGCACCGTGCTGCTCGGTCTCGCCGGCGTCCCGGTGCTGCTGACCGCCTGCGCCCAGACCAGCGACGACGGCGGCGACGGCGGTGGCGGGGACTCGTCGGGCTCGCTCACCGTCGGCACCACCGACAAGGTGACCGCGCTCGACCCGGCCGCGGCGTACGACAACGGCTCCTCGACGGTGTGGACCCAGGTCTACGGCTACCTGCTGAACACGAAGATCGGCTCGAAGGACGGCAAGCCCGAGCCGGACCTCGCCGAGTCCGCCGAGTTCACCTCGGACACCGTGTTCACCGTGAAGCTCCAGGAGGGCCTCACCTTCGCCAACGGCAACGAGCTGACCAGTGAGGACGTGAAGCACACCTTCGACCGCCAGCTCGCGATCGCGGACCCCAACGGCCCCTCGAGTCTGCTCGCGAACCTCGAATCGGTCGAGGCCAAGGACGACCTCACCGTCGAGTTCCACCTCAAGGAGCCCAACGACCAGACCTTCCCCTACGTGCTCACCAGCCCCGCCGGCCCGATCGTCGACAAGGACGTCTTCCCGGCCGACAAGGTCCTCGCGGACGACGAGATCGTCAAGGGCAAGGCCTTCAGCGGCGCCTACCAGATCGCCAGCTGGAAGCTCAACGAGCTGGTCGCCTTCCAGGCCTTCGACGACTACAAGGGGATCTACGGGAAGCCGAAGACCTCGGACGTGTCGCTGAAGTACTACGCCGACCAGAACAACATGAAGCTCGACATCCAGCAGGGCAACGTCGACTGCGTGTTCCGCTCGCTCTCGGCGACGGACATCGAGGACCTCAAGAAGGATTCGAAGGTCGCGGTGCACGACGGCCCCGGCGGCGAGATCCGCTACATCGTCTTCAACTTCGACACCATGCCCTACGGCGCGAAGACGAAGGACGCCGACGCGAAGAAGGCCCAGGCCGTGCGGCAGGCCGCCGCGGACCTCATCGACCGCCAGGCCATCGCGACCTCGGTCTACAAGGACACGTACACCCCGCTGTACTCGTACATCCCCGAGGGCCTGCCGGGCGCGGGCGACCAGTTCAAGACCATGTACGGCGACGGCTCCGGCAAGCCCGACGCGGCGAAGGCGAAGAAGCGCCTGTCCGACGCCGGCGTCGAGACCCCCGTGAAGCTCAACCTGCAGTACAACCCCGACCACTACGGCAGCTCCTCGGGTGACGAGTACGCGGCCGTGAAGTCCCAGCTCGAGGCCGACGGCCTGTTCGCCGTGGACCTGCAGTCCACCGAGTGGGTCCAGTACTCCAAGGACCGCACGGCCGACGTCTACCCGGCGTACCAGCTGGGCTGGTTCCCCGACTACTCGGACGCCGACAACTACCTCTCGCCGTTCTTCATCAAGGACAACTTCCTGGCCAACCACTACGACGACGCCGAGGTGCAGAAGCTCATCGAGCAGCAGCGCGGCACCCAGGACGCCGCCGAGCGCGAGAAGCTCTTCGTCGAGATCCAGGACAAGGTGGCCACGGACGTCTCGACCCTGCCGCTGCTGCAGGGCGCCCAGATCGCCGTGTCCACGAAGGACCTGCAGGGCGTCACCCTCGACTCGTCCTTCAAGCTCCGCCTCGCGCCGCTCGCCCCGTGACCGCGGACCTCACGCGCAGCGCCACGGACGAACCGGCCGACGCGGGCCCGTCGGGCTCGTCGGCCCCCTCCGCGACCGCCCGCCGCGGCCGGCGCGGCGGCGGGGGACTGGGCCGCTACATCCTCACGCGCTTCCTGCTGATCATCCCCACCGTGCTGATCCTGATGACGGTCGTCTTCTTCCTCATGCGGATCACCGGCGACCCGATCACCGCGGCCCTCGGCGGGCGCCTGACCCCTGATCAGCTCGCCCAGCGCCGCGCCGAGGCCGGCTACGACCGGCCGCTGATCATCCAGTACCTCGACTACCTGTGGGGCGTGGTCCGCGGCGACTTCGGCACCACCTACACCGACCGCACGCCGGTGGCGAAGATCCTCACGGAGTACGGCGGGGCGACCGCGGAGCTCGTCGTCTACGCGGTGGTGGTGGCGCTCGTGATCGGGGTGCCGCTCGGCATGCTCGCGGCCCGCGCCCGGGACCGCTGGGGCGACCTCGCCCTGCGCGTCCTCGCGATCCTCGGGTACGCGACCCCGGTGTTCTTCGTGGGCCTGCTGCTCAAGCTCGTGTTCTCCGTGGGCCTGGGCTGGCTCCCGGTGGCCGGGCGCATCTCCAGCCGGGGCGAGCTGACGATGGGGAAGATCCTGAACCCCACCCCGTTCTACCTGCTGGACGCGATCCGGCTGGGTGACGCCTCGCTGCTGTGGGACGTCGTCAGCCACGCGATCCTGCCCGCGATCGCGCTGGGCCTGCTCACCGGCGGGATCTTCCTGCGCCTGGTGCGCACCAACATGATCGGCACCCTCGAGATGCCCTACGTCGACTCCGCCCGCTCCCGCGGCGTGCGCGAGTCGCGACTGACCACCCGCCATGCCCTGCGCCCCGCCCTGATCCCGATCATCACCGTGATGGGCATGCAGATCGCGATGATGCTGGGCGGCGCCGTGCTCACGGAGACCACCTTCGAGTGGAAGGGCCTGGGCTACATGCTCGCCGAGTACATGACCGCCCGCGACTACGTCGCCGTGCAGGGCATCGTCATGATGCTCGCGGTCATCGTCGCGATCTCGAACTTCCTGGTCGACGTGATCGCCGCCCTCATCGACCCCCGAGTGAGGTACTGAGATGACGATCCCCCCGCCCCAGCCTCCCGGAGAGTCCCCCTCCGGCCAGGAGGGCACCGAGCTCGCCGCCGAGGCCGCCGTCGTCGCCGCCACGGCCCGCGAGCGCTGGTACCTGCGCCTGCCGATCATCAGCCATCTGCGCCGCAGCGTCGGCCTGCAGCGGGGCATGCTCGTCGCGGGCCTCGTGCTCGTGCTCGGCCTGCTGGCGACGGCGCTGTTCGCGCCGCTGCTCGCGCCCTACGGCTTCGCCGAGACCTCGGCCGACGGCGCCTCCTTCGGCACCCAGCATCCGCCGTCGGGCGCGCATCCGCTGGGCACCACCGTCGCCGGCTACGACGTGCTCTCGCGCGTCATCTGGGGCACGCGGACGGCTGTGGCCGTGATGGCGTGCGCCGTGGTGCTGTCCCTGTTCATCGGGGTCGCGCTCGGGCTGATCTCCGGTTACGTGGGCGGCTGGCTCGACCGGATCCTGGTGATGCTGGCCGACGCGATCTACGCGTTCCCCTCCCTGCTGCTCGCGATCGTCATGTCGATCGTGATCTCCGGCGGCCAGTCGAGCGCGGGCGGCGGCATCCTCGCCGCGGCCATCTCGATCACCGTGGTGTTCGTGCCCCAGTACTTCCGGGTCATCCGCGCCGAGGTGGTGCGGCTGAAGGCCGAGCCCTTCGTCGAGGCCGCGAAGGTCATCGGCACCGGGCACCGGCGCATCATGGGCACGCACCTGCTGCGCAACGCCACCCGCACCCTGCCGCTGATCTTCACCCTCAACAGCTCCGAGGCGATCCTGACCCTCGCCGCGCTGGGCTTCCTGGGCTTCGGCATCGAGCCGACGAGCGCCTCCGAATGGGGCTACGACCTCAACCGGGCCATGGCCGACGCGACCTCCGGCATCTGGTGGACCGGCCTGTTCCCGGGCCTCGCGATCGTCGCCGCCGTTCTCGGCGTGACCCTCGTGGGCGAGTCCATCAACGACCTCAACGACCCGCGCCTGCGCGTGCGGCGCAGACGGCGGGGCGGCGGACGGCGCACCGACGCCGGGCCCACCGGCCCCGCGGGAACCACCTCGACGGAGGCCACGGCATGAGCGAGACCCTCGACGAGCGCACGAACGGGTCCGCGGGCGCTCCGGCGCGCCTCGCGATCCGCGATCTCGACGTCACCTTCGCGACCGACGCCGGGGAGGTCCACGCCGTCGACGGCGTCAGCCTCGACGTCGCCCCCGGCGAGATCCTCGCCGTCGTCGGCGAGTCCGGCTCGGGCAAGTCCGTCACGGCCCGCAGCATCCTGGGCCTTCTCCCGGAGACCGCCGAGGAGTCCGGCGCCGTGCTCGTCTCCGGCACTGACGTCGTCGGCCTCAGCGGCGCGCGCCTGCGTGCGCTGCGCGGCGAGGACGTCTCGATGGTGTTCCAGGAGCCCTCGAGCGCCCTGAACCCGGTGTTCCCGATCTGGTGGCAGATGGGGGAGGGGCTGCGCGCCCACCAGCCGAAGCTGACGCGCAAGCAGATCCGCGCGAAGGCCATCGAGGCGCTCACGGCCGTCGGCATCCCCGACCCGGCCGAGCGCATCGACCGCTACCCGCACGAGTTCTCCGGCGGGCAGAAGCAGCGCATCATGATCGCGATGGCGCTGGCCCTCGAGGCCGAGCTCATCGTGGCCGACGAGCCCACCACCGCCCTCGACGTCACCGTGCAGGCCGAGATCCTGGACCTGCTGCGCGACGTGCGTGACCGCTTCGGCACCTCGATCATCGTCATCACCCACAACATGGGGGTCGTCGCCGACCTCGCCGACCGGGTGGCCGTCATGCACCACGGCCGCGTGATCGAGCAGGCGGGCGTGCGCGAGCTCTTCGCCGAGCCCCGTGAGGACTACACGCGGAAGCTGCTCGAGGCCGTCCCGCACCTGGGGCGGCGCAGCGCCTGGAGCGCCCTGTCCCGCGCGCAGCAGGAGACGATCGAGTCCGCGGAGCCGCTGGTGACCGCGAAGGACCTGGTCATCGAGTATCCCGGCCGGCTGGGACGGCCCGCCTTCCGCGCGGTCGACGGGGTGGATCTCGCCATCCGCCGCGGAGAGGTCTTCGGCCTGGTGGGGGAGTCCGGCTCGGGCAAGACCACGATCGGCCGCACCATCGCGGGCCTGGAGAAGGCGACGGGCGGCAGCCTCACGGTGCTGGGCCACGAGATGCTGGGCCTGCGCGAGCGGGCCTTCAAGCCCGTGCGGCGCCGCATCGGCTTCGTCTTCCAGGACCCCGCGACCTCTTTCAACCCCCACCTGACCATCGAGGAGTGCATCGCCGAACCGCTCGCCGTGCACGAGCGCGGCATGTCCGCGCAGGCGCGCTCGCAGAAGGTGGGGGAGCTGCTCGAGGCCGTCGAGCTGCCCGCCGGGCACCGCCGCCGCTACCCGCACGAGCTCTCGGGCGGGCAGCGCCAGCGCGTGTCGCTCGCCCGCGCCCTGGTGCTGGATCCCGAGCTCCTCATCGCCGACGAGCCGACGAGCGCACTCGACGTGTCCGTGCAGGCCACGGTGCTCGAGCTCTTCCGCGACCTGCAGGAGCGCCTGGGCTTCGCGGCGCTGTTCATCAGCCACGACCTCGCGGTCGTCGACTCCCTCGCCCACCGCATCGGCGTCCTCTACCGCGGCCGTCTCGTGGAGCAGGGGCATGGCCCGGACGTGCTGCAGGACCCGCAGGACCCGTACACGAGGCGCCTGATCGCCTCGCTGCCGGTGCCCGATCCCGTCGAGCAGGAGCGCCGCCGTCTCGCCTTCGCCCAGGAGTTCGGCCGCGCGCAGGGATGAGACAGGGGGCGGGGCGAGCGCGGTCGGGGCTCCTCCTCCACGGCCCGGTCAGGTGATCGGCGTCGCGACCACCGGCGCCGAGTCCTCGATCCGGGATCGTGCGGATTCCATGACCTCGATGATGCGGGCCTCGTGCTCGGGCGTGAGGCGCCCCATGGGCACCGAGCAGCTGATCGCGTCGACCACCGGGTCGTCGTAGCGCAGCGCGAAGCCGAAGCACCGCAGTCCCTCGGTGTTCTCCTGGTCGTCCACGGCGTGCCCGCTCTCGCGTGCGGCGTCGAGATCCGCTTCGAGCGCGGCGATCCCGGTGTGCGAATGCCGGGTGAGGGCCGGTGCCATCTGCGCAGGCACGGCGGCAGGGTTCTCGGCCAGGATCGCCTTGCCCAGTGAGGTGTGCACGGCGGGCAGGCGGCGGCCCACCCGCGGCATGACGCGCGTGTACTCATGGGATTCGACCGTGGCGAGGTAGACGACCTGATCCCGGTCCAGCCGCGCGAGATGCACCGTCTCCCCGAGGGTCGAGCAGACGTCGGCCAGGATGGGGTGGACCAGGCGGACCCGCGGATCGCGGTCGATGTAGCTGGTGCCGGCGAGCAGGGCACGGATCCCGATGGAGTAGTAGGTCCCCGTCGGCTCGGTCTGGACCCAGCCCCACGCGACCAGGGTCTGGAGCAGGGCGTAGGTGGACGAGCGCGGGGCCCCCAGGGCATCGGCGACCTCGCGCAGGCGCGTGAGCATGCCCTGTCGACCGGCGAGGTATTCCAGCACCTCGAGCGTCCTCGCGGCGGACTTCACCTCGCGGAACCCGGACGGCCCGGGCGCCTCGGGCTGCTCGTTCTTCCCCATGGGCCGATCGTAGCCGCCGTCCGGTGGAGAGGCGACGATTCCCTGACGAAGCGCGCAGACACTCTTGTGTATTGGTGTCCACATATGTGAACGTAGGGGCGGCACATCGTCCCCCTGCATCGGAGCAGAAGCATGAGCAGTCCTCACGGCAGCATCCCGGCCCTGGTCACCCCGCTCGACGAGGAGGGTGAACTCCTCGAGGACTCCCTCCGCCACGTGCTCGACCATGTGATTGACGGCGGATCCCACGGGGTGTTCATCCTCGGGAGCAGCGGCGAGATCTATGCGCTCGACGACCGGCAGAAACGACGGGTCGTCGAGATCACGGTCGAGCACGTCGCCGGACGGGTGCCGATCTATGCGGGCGCGAGCGAGATCACCACCCGCGACTGCATCCGCACCGCGCGCATGGTCGAGTCGGTGGGCGGGGTGGTGGCCCTGTCCGTCCTCACCCCGTACTTCATGACGCCCACCCAGGGCGAGCTCGTCGAGCACTTCAGCACGATCGCCGGCAGCACCGATCTTCCCGTCGTCCTCTACAACAATCCCGGTCGCACCCACGTGCAGCTCGAGGTCGAGACGGTCCTGCGGCTCTCGGAGGTCGACGGGATCATCGGGCTCAAGGACTCCGCGGGGGACCTGGGGCGCGTGCGGCGGATCCTCGCCGAGCGGCCGGAGGGCTTCTGCGTGCTGATGGGGATGGACGCCCGGATCCTCCCGGCGCTCGAGGCCGGAGCCGACGGCGCCATCGCCTCCACCGGCAACGTCGTGCCCCGCGTCGTCGCGGGCATCTACGACGCCTTCCGCGCCGGCGACGGAGCTCGCGCCGCAGAGCTCCAGGCAGCGCTCGGCGCGCTGCGCGTGCTCGTGGACCGCGCGACGTTCCCCCTGGTCCTCAAGGAGGGACTGCGTCTGGCCGGCGTCGATGCCGGCAGCTGCGCGGCCCCCGCGCGCGAGGTCGATCCCGCCCTGCGCGAGGAGCTGCGCGAGGTCGTCGACACCCTGTCGGCCCTCTGAGCCCTCGCTCACCCCTGCTGAGGAAGGAATCCCATGCCCCTGGTCATCGTCGCCCTGGCGGTCGTGCTCCTGATCCTGCTGATGACGCGCCTGAAGCTCAACGGCTTCGTCGCCCTCCTGCTCGTCTCCGCCCTCGTGGGGCTGTGGGCGGCAGCGACCGGAAACCTCGTCCACGACGGCAAGAGCGCCGGCGTCGAGGCGATCCCGGCGCTGATCGAGGACGGGCTGGGCGGCCAGCTCAGCTCGACGCTCATCGTCATCGGCCTCGGCGCCATGATCGGCCGCGTCCTGGGGGACGCCGGCGCCGCCCAGCGCATCGCCCTCTCCCTCACACGCGCCTTCGGGGAGCGCGGGGTCCAGTGGGCGATGATCGCCACCTCCGTGATCATCGGCGGGACGATGTTCTACGAGGTCGCCTTCATCATCATCGTGCCCGTCGCCTTCACCCTGGTGCGCACCACCGGCAAGCGGCTGCTGTGGATCGCACTGCCGATGTCGATCACGCTGTCCACGATGCACAGCTTCCTGCCGCCGCACCCGGGGCCGACGGCCGTCGCCGGGCTCTACGGCGCCTCGATCGGAACCACGCTGCTGCTGGGACTCGTGATCGCGCTGCCCGCGGGCGCCCTGATCGCGATGATCTGGCCGCGCCTGTCCTTCGTGCGCCGTCTGGATCCCTCGATCCCGGAGGGGCTGGTCTCGGACAAGGAGTTCGCCGAGGAGGAGATGCCGTCGCTCGCGCTGTCGGTGGTCGTCGCGATGATCCCCGTGGTGCTGATCGCGGGAGGAGCGGTGTACGACCTCGCGTCGCCGGGCGAGAGCGCCGTGGGATCGGCGATCCGCTTCATCGGCGAGCCCACGGTCGCCCTGCTGGTCTCGCTGGTGATCGCCACGTGGGCGCTGGGGCCGCGGCTGGGGCACAGCCTCGTCGAGGTCGCCAGCTCCATGGGAGGCGGCGCCAAGGCGATGGCGATGATCATCCTCGTGGTCGGCGCAGGCGGTTCCTTCAAGGAGGTGCTCACCGCCGCCGGCGTGGGTGACTACATCGCCGACGTCACCGGGAGCTGGTCGGTGAACCCCCTGGTGCTGGCCTGGCTCATCGCGGTGATCCTGCGCATCGCACTGGGATCGGCGACGGTGGCGGTCGCCACCGCAGCCGGCATCGCTGCGCCGCTGGTCGCTGCCGGCGGCGTCTCCCCGGAGCTCGCCGTCCTCGCGACGGCCTGCGGGTCCATCGCCTTCAGCCACGTCAACGATCCCGGATTCTGGCTCTTCAAGGAGTACTTCAACCTCGATCTCACCGATGCCATCAAGACCCGCACCAGCTATACCACGGTGCTCGCGCTCCTCGGGCTAGGCGGCGTGATGCTGCTGAGCCTCGTGGTCCCCGCCTGAGTATCTCCGTCGGCCGCCGCGGCCGACGCCACGACCGCACGACACGATCGAACGCAGCACCTGACCGAGCGCAGCACCTGACCGAACGCACGACCTGACGCGAACACACGAACGCACAAGACAGGAGCCGGGAAGGATCCCGGCCGCAGAGGAAGGAACCGCCTGAGATGACGATCGGATTCATCGGACTGGGGATCATGGGACGCCCCATGGCCAAGAACCTGCTGGCGGCGGGCCATGAGCTCGTCGTCCACAACCGCTCGGACGCGGCCATGGAGGACCTGGCGGCCGCTGGAGCGGCGACCGCCGCGAGCCCTCGAGAGGTCGCCGAGCGCGCGGACATCGTGCTCACGATGCTCCCCGACGGTCCCGATGTGGAGGCCGTCGTGCTCGGTGAGGACGGCGTCGCCGAGGGTGCGTCCGCGGGGACGCTCCTGGTGGACATGAGCTCGATCGCTCCGGATGTGAGCCGCCGACTGCACGCGCAGCTCGCCGAGCACGACGTCGCGATGCTCGACGCCCCGGTCTCCGGAGGGGAGCCCGGGGCGATCGCCGGGACGCTCGCGTTCATGGTGGGAGGCGCGGAGGCCGACGTGGAGCGCGCTCGCGAGATCCTCGAGATCATGGGCGCCTCCGTGACCCGTGTCGGCCCGATCGGCGCCGGCAACATCGCCAAGCTCGCGAACCAGGCGATCGTGGCGGTGAACATCGCGGTCCTGGGCGAGGCCGCGGTGCTCGCCCGCAGCGCCGGCGTCGATCCCGCCTCGGTGATCGATGCGATCCGCGGCGGCCTCGCCGGGTCCAAGGTCATGGAGCAGAAGGCTCCGAAGATGCTCGCGGGGGAGTACGCCCCCGGATTCCGCATCGACCTGCACATCAAGGACCTCGAGAACGCCCTGAGCACCGGCCACGACAGCGGAGCGGCTCTGCCGCTCACGGCCGCCGTGCGGGAGATGATGACCGCGATCTCCGTGGACGGGCACGCGCGGGACGACCACTCCGCGCTGGCGACGTACTTCGAGAAGCTCGCCGACCGACGGATCTCCGCATGAGCGCCGTGCAGAGCCCCTCGCGAAGCGGCCGTGCCCGGGAGGACGGAACGGCCGCGCCCGCAGCGGGGTCGGCCTCCGCACCCACCATCGCCCGGATGGAGGTGTTCCCGGTGGCCGGGCGCGACTGCATGGAGCTGAACCTCTCCGGCGCCCACGGGCCGCTGTTCACGAGGAACATCGTGCTGCTCACGGACTCGCGCGGGGAGACCGGCGTGGGCGAGGTCCCCGGCGGCTCGGCGATCACGCGCACGCTCGAGGACGCCCGTCACCTGGTCGAGGGCGCGAACCTGGCCGACCGTCGGAACGTGCTGCGCCGGATCGGCGAGGAGTTCGCGGAGCGCGACGCCGGTGGTCGCGGCTCCCAGACCTTCGACCAGCGCACCACGGTGCACGCCGTCACGGCGATCGAGGCCGCGATGCTCGACCTGATGGGGAAGTGGACCGGGCTGCCCGTGGCCGCCCTGCTCGGAGCGGGGCAGCAGCGGGAGTCCGTGAGGACCCTCGGGTACCTCTTCTACGTGGGCGACCCCGACCGCACGGATCTCGACTACCTGCGCGAGCCGGAGGCCGACGACCCGTGGCACCGGCTGCGCCACGAGGAGGCGCTGACCCCGGAGGCGATCGTCCGGCTCGGCGAGGCGGCCTTTGAGCGCTACGGCTTCCAGGACTTCAAGCTCAAGGGCGGCGTGCTCTCGGGAGCCGAGGAGATGGAGGCTGTGAGGGCGCTGAAGCAGCGCTTCCCGGACGCCCGGATCACGCTCGACCCCAACGGCGCCTGGTCCCTGGCCGAGGCGATCGACCTCTGCCGGGACGCGCAGGGGCTCCTCGCCTACGCCGAGGACCCGTGCGGCGCCGAGGACGGCTATTCCTCCCGCGAGGTCCTCGCGGAGTTCCGGCGCGCCACCGGGCTCCCCACCGCGACCAACATGGTCGCCACGAACTGGCGCGAGATGACGCATGCGATCGCCCTGCAATCGGTCTCGATCCCGCTCGCGGATCCGCACTTCTGGACGATGGAGGGGTCCGTGCGCGTCGCGCAGCTGTGCCACGACATGGGGCTCACCTGGGGATGCCACTCGAACAACCACTTCGACGTGTCCCTCGCGATGGTCGCTCACTGCGGCGCGGCCGCCCCCGGGGAGTACAACGCGCTGGACACGCACTGGATCTGGCAGGAAGGGGTCGAGCAGCTCACCGCCGCGCCACCCCAGATCGGCGCCGGGGAGATCCGCGTCGACCCGGCGGTGCCCGGACTGGGGGTGGAGATCGACCGCGAGCGGCTGGAGGCGGCGCACGCCCTGTACCGGGAACGGGTCGCCGGGAGCGGCGGCAGGGACGATGCGGCTGGGATGCAGTACCTCGTCCCGGGCTGGTCCTTCGACCCGACGCGGCCGTGCCTCGTGCGCGACGAGACATCGGCGGCCGGTGCCGCCCAGACCCAGGAGCAGGCACGATGACATCCGAGACGACCACGGGGACGGGCCCTGCGGTGACGGGAGACCCCGCGGCGACGGGCCGGCCCACGGCGTCGGGTGCGGGCGACCGCATCCGCTCCGTGACGCTCTCGAGCGTGGTCCTGCCGCTGCCCACGGCGATCAGCGACGCGAAGGTGCTCACCGGCAGGCAGCGCCCCATGACCGAAGTGGTGCTGCTGTTCGCCGAGATCCGCAGCGAGCAGGGCCTCGAGGGCATCGGCTTCTCGTACTCCAAGCGTGCCGGTGGCCCTGCCCAGTACGCCCACGCGAAGGAGGTCGCCGACCTGCTGATCGGGGAGGATCCCTCCGCGATCCCTCGCCTGTACGAGAGGCTGCTGTGGGCGGGCGCGTCCGTGGGGCGCTCGGGCCTGGCCACCCAGGCGCTCGCCGCGCTCGACATCGCGCTGTGGGACATGAAGGCCAAGCGGGCCTCGCTCCCGCTCGCCGGACTGCTCGGTGCGCACCGCGACTCCGTGCGCACCTACAACACCTCGGGCGGGTTCCTCAACGCCCCGCTCGAGGAGGTGCGGGAGAACGCCGCGCGTTCGCTCGACGCCGGGATCGGCGGCATCAAGATCAAGGTCGGGCACCCCGATGCGGCCGTCGACCGGGCGCGCGTCAGCGCCGTGCGCGAGACGATCGGTCCGGACACGCCGCTGATGGTCGACGCGAACCAGCAGTGGGACCGCACCACGGCGCTGCGGATGGGGCGGTGGCTCGAGCCGTTCGACCTGGTCTGGATCGAGGAGCCGCTCGACGCCTACGACGTCGAGGGGCACAAGCACCTCGCCGACACCCTTGACACCCCCATCGCGACGGGGGAGATGCTCGCCTCCGTCGCCGAGCACGTGCGGCTGATCGACGCGCGGGCATGCGACATCATCCAGCCCGACGCGCCGCGCGTCGGCGGGATCACGCAGTTCCTGCGCCTGGCGGCCCTCGCCGATCACGCCGGTCTCCAGCTGGCTCCCCACTTCGCGATGGAGATCCATCTGCACCTCGCGGCCGCGTACCCGCGCGAACCGTGGGTGGAGCACTTCGACTGGCTGGATCCCCTCTTCGAGCAGCGACTGGAGACGAAGGACGGGCGCATGCTCGTGCCCGAGCGGCCCGGGCTCGGCATCACCCTCTCCGAGCGCTGCCGCGCACTGACCCGCGACACGGTGACGCTCGGCCGCTGATGGCGCCGATGCCGCGCCTGGCACCCCCGCGGAGCCTGCGAGCCCCGCCCGGCAGGTCTCGAGCATGACCAGCGTCGATGGGGACTTCTCCCCATGGTCGGATGTCGGTGGTCGGACCTAGTGTTCGAGATGCCCCCACGGGGGATCGGGCTGATGCCCGGTGGGGAGCGGACGATCGGCCCCGCGCGACGGAGGGGGTCCGTCGGCGCGGGGCCGAGTTCGTCGACCGGATGACCGGTCCGCGCGCCGCCCCGCTCCGCCCGCCTCGCTTCGCGCTGATTGGCACGGGTACCTGAAACCGTTAGTATCAGGAACGGCCGGTATCGGTATCCGCTCGGCGGTGCGCCTGCGCGCGGCACCTCCGTCGGGCCCGGGGCCGGCGCCCCCACACCCGTCGAAGGAGACACCGTGCCCGAGGCCGTCATCGTCGCCGCTGCCCGCTCGCCCATCGGCCGCGCCCGCAAGGGCTCTCTCGTCTCGATCCGCCCCGACGACCTCGCCGGGCAGATGATCGGGGCGGCACTCGAGCAGGCCCCCGGCCTGGACCCCGCCACCATCGACGATCTGCAGCTGGGCTGCGCGATCCCTGAGGGCTACCAGGGCGGCAACCTCGCCCGCACCGTCGCCATCCGCCTGGGCCTGGACACCGTGCCCGGCGCCACCGTCACCCGCTTCTGCGCCTCGAGCATCCAGACCACGCGCACCGCCTTCCACGCGATCCGCGCGGGCGAGGCGCACACGGTCATCTCCGCAGGCGTCGAGTCCATCTCCATGAGCAGCGGCAAGCTCATGGAGGAGGACGACCGAGACCCGCTGTTCCGCGACGCCTGGGAGCGCACCGACAAGCGCGCGAGCCGCGAGATCCCCGCCCCGTGGCACGACCCGCGGGAGGACGGCGACCTGCCCGACCCGTACATCCTCATGGGCCAGACCGCCGAGAACGTCGCCGAGCTTCGCGGCATCACCCGCGAGGCGCAGGACGAGTACGCGGTGCGCTCGCAGAACCGCGCCGAAGCGGCCATCGCCTCCGGCTTCTTCGACCGCGACATCACGCCGGTCACCCTGCCCGACGGCACCGTCGTCTCCGCCGACGACTCCCCGCGCGCGGGCGTCACCTACGAGTCCGTCTCCCAGCTCGACCCCGTCTTCCGGCCCGACGGGACGATCACGGCGGGCAACTGCTGCCCGCTGAACGACGGCGCCGCGGCGCTCGTCGTCATGTCCGACGAGCGCGCCCGCGAGCTCGGCCTCACCCCGCTCGCGCGGGTCGTCTCCACCGGCGTCTCCGGACTCAGCCCGGAGATCATGGGCCTCGGCCCCGTCGAGGCCACCCGTCGCGCGCTCGACATCGCCGGCATGAGCATCGACGACATCGACCTCGTCGAGCTCAACGAGGCCTTCGCCGCCCAGGTCATCCCCTCGGCCGACGACCTCGGCATCGACCACGACAAGCTCAACGTCCACGGCGGCGCGATCGCGCTCGGCCACCCCTGGGGCCAGACCGGCGCCCGCATGACCACCACCCTCATCCACGGCCTGCAGGAGCGCGACGGCGCGCTGGGCCTGGCCACGCTGTGCGTCGGCGGCGGCCAGGGCATGGCCCTGATCCTCGAGAGGATGTCCTGATGACCACGACCGACCACCCCGGCCAGCCCCAGACCCCTCCGGCCCCGAGCACCGACGCTGGCGCCGCCCGCTCCGAGCGCGCCGGCGACGCCGCGACCGGCATCGGGCCCGGCCCCGTCGTCTCGGCTCCCGACCCGACCGCCGCGACCCCGGCCGAGCTGCTGCCGATCGAGGCCGACCACTTCGCCCTCTTCCAGGAGGTCGCCGGAGAGGACCTGGCGGCATGGGCCGACGCCCGCCGCCTCGCGGAGGACCTCGAGCACCTGAGCGAGGCATGGGACCGCGCCGAGTACCCGACGGAGTTGATCGCGAAGCTCGGCGACCTCGACCTGCTCACCGACGGCCTCGACGTCCCCGGGCACCGCGCGCTCAGCCCGCTCGCGGCGGGCCTGGTGAACATGGAGCTCTCCCGCATCGACGGGTCGCTCGGCACCATGGTCGGCGTCCAGGGCGGTCTCGCCCTGCGCTCGATCGTGCTGCTGGGCTCCGACGCGCAGAAGGAGCGCTGGGTCGAGCCCCTGGCCACCGGCCGCGAGTTCGGCGCCTTCGCCCTCACCGAGCCCGACCACGGCTCCGACTCCGTCTCGCTCGAGACCACCGCCCGGCGCGACGGCGACCAGTGGGTGCTCAGCGGCCAGAAGCGCTGGATCGGCAACGGCGTGAACGGCCACGTCTCCGTGGTCTGGGCGCGCGTCGACGACCCGAGCGACGAGACGCTGCACGGCCAGGTCTCCGGGTTCCTCGTCGCCCAGGACCTCCCCGGCTACGAGGCCGAGGTCATCACCGGCAAGGTCGCCCTGCGCGCCATCCACCAGGCGCACATCCGCCTGGACGACGTGCGCGTGGGGTTGGATGCGCGCCTGCCCGGCGCACGCTCCTTCAAGGACACCTCGAAGGTCCTGTTCGCGACCCGCGCGGGCGTCGCCTGGGGCGCCCTCGGGCACGCCACCGCGTGCTACGAGGCCGCCCTCGAGCACGCGCGCACCCGCATCCAGTTCGGCCGGCCCCTCGCCAAGGCGCAGAACGTGCAGGTGCGCCTCGCGGACATGCTGCAGACCCTCACCTCCATGCAGCTGTACTGCACGCGCCTCGCCGAGCTCGAGACCGCGGGGGCGATCAGCCCCGAGCAGGCGTCGCTCGCCAAGGTGCACAACACCCGCGCCGCGCGAGAGATCGCCTCGAACGCCCGCGACCTGCTGGGTGGCTCCGGGATCCTGCTCGAGAACCGCGTGGTGCGCCACCGCAGCGACATCGAGGCCCTCCACACCTACGAGGGCACCGACACCATGCAGTCCCTGATCGTGGGTCGGAAGGTGACCGGGGTCAGCGCCTTCGTGTGAGACGCGTGCGGGTCCGCATGCAGGCTCGGCGGACCCGCACGCGGCGCGCCGCGCCGACGCGAGACGGCGCTCCTGGTCGACGCGCGAGGAACGTCAGTGCTCGGGATCGGGGTCCTCGGCGACCGTCACGTTCTGGAACCGCTCGCGGTACTCGTCCTCGGTGAGGAGCAGGGTGCCGGGTTTCTTCACGCTGTCTCCCTCCTGGTAGCCGCCGTCGGGGCCCCACGGGTTCTGCAGCTCGACATGACCGTCGTCCGTCACGCCCGTCACCACGTACTGGTGCGTGGAGACGGTGTCACGGGGCACGGGGCCGTCCTTGTCGTCCCAGGACTCGGAGTCGAAGATGCCGCCCTCGCCGTCGCGGGGGCCCGTGTCGGCGACGACCACCTTGCCGTCCTTCAGGTCCTGGCGCAGTTCGTCGACCGAGGGCTCCTCGTCCGTGGTCGTCGGCTCCTTGCCGGTGATCGTGAACAGCGCGTCCTGCGCGTGGCCACCGTCCTCGATACGGTCGTACCCGCCCTGCTGCTGCGCGTAGGCGGTCTCGTAGACGGACATCGTCGAGATGCTGCCGTCGGAGCGTCTTGCACCGTGCTCCGCGACCTGGGGATCCACGTCGACGACCTTCTCCTCGGTGTTGCCCCAGAACCCCTTCTCGTAGAACCGGACGTGGTACTTCCCGTCGCTGAACCAGACGTTCTTTTCGATGAAATCGGGATTCGTCTGCGCGACCGCCGCGGCCGAGGCGAGGAAGTAGCAGTCCCCCATGCCGCCCTGCGTCACGTCCGCCGCATCCCGCGCGATCGCCGCCGGGTCGTCGACGTCGTGCTGGATCTGCTCCGGCACGGGCTGAGGCGCGCCGCTGTCATCGGTGCGCCCGGGCGATGACATGTCGCCCGCGTCGCCGGGTGCCCCGGATGCTCCGGAGTCTTCGGACGATCCGTCGACCGCGCTGGCCGCATCCTGCTCCCTGGCCTCGTCGGCGGCGCGGCGACCGAGGTTGGCCAGGCGCTCGGCCGTCTCCGCCCCGGCGCGGCGGATGCGCGCCTCGTAGTCGGCGCGGAACGCGCGCGCGTCAGGGCCGGTCCAGTTCGCACTGTCGACCGCGGCGTCCAGGCCGGTCAGGAGGGCAGAAAGGCGGGTGCGAGCCCGCTCGGCGGTCACGGACCACGCCGCGAGCGCTTCGGTGTCGGCACCGAGGAAAGTCATCTGGTCCCCCTGTCGGATGCGGCCTCTGGCGGAACACTACGGACGACGTCGTCGACGGTCGATGGGCACTTCTCCCCATGGCGCGCGCTTGCGGGGGAGGGGCGGCCCGATGAGACTTGTCCGAGCGGCCCGGCCGGGCCGCAGATCAGGAGGAGCGATGGCCGAGCACCTGCGCAGGACGCCCGGGCGGCGAACGGCGCTGATCCTCGGCGCGGCCATGGTCTCCACGGTGACGGCAGCGTGCCGGGGAACCTATCCCGCGCAGGAGGAGACCACCATGCCCACGAGCACCAAGGAACCTCAGGACGCGGTCGACGCGGGACGCACCCTGCTCGAGGACGCGCAGAAGGCGCTCGACGATGCCTTCGGACGTCACGACTGGAGCGACGCGTCGCCTGCCGGCACCGAGCCGCGCGACGGGGGATGCCGATGGACGTCCCCCACGCGCCGCTGCGACGCCTACCTCGGCGAGGACCCCGAGGATCACCAGCGCATCGCCGACGCCCTGACCGCGGCGCTCGCCGCCCATGGACTCCCGGCCGCCCTGGCACCGACAGGCGGGAAGGGCGGCTGGCTCACCACCTCGAGCACCGCCGAGGGCACCACCCTCAGCTTCCGCTCGAAGGGATACGCGGAGCTCGCGGTCACGGTCGACGCGGCCGGAGACTGCTCCGCACTCGACGCGGGCTGAGGTCCTCGACGCGAGGCGGAGGTTTTCGAAGCGAGGCCGAGGGCCCCGAAGCTATGCAGGACACCGTCCGCGGACGCCGACATCCGCGGCGATCGCCTCGCGGTCGATGCTGCTCACGGGGATACTGCCGCCATGGATCTCGATGTCGATGACGCCGCCACCCTGATGACGCTGCTGGACGAGAAGCGTCCGACATCCGTCGACCGGTCCCTGCTCTCGGGGTGGGACATGCTGCAGACCGACGTCCCCTCCCGCGAGCGGATCGAGAGCGCGGCCGCCGTTCTCGTGGGTACCGGCCTGGCCTCGGTCGACGAGGACTGGGGGATGCTGCTCACCGCCGAGGGCGCACGGGTCCGCCGTGCGGTGCCCGGTCGCATCGGCGTGCGGCAGATTCCGGGGTTCCTCGGTGCGCAGTTGCGGGAGAGGGACGTCTCGCGCGCAGACCTCGTCCTGCCGTCCTCCGTGTACGACGCTGCGTTCACCGCGTACATGGACGCGGCCAGGCGCCGTGCGGAGCGCGCCGTCCGCCGGCACTGGTGGGAGACGTGGAAGCCCAGACCGCGAGGGTGAGGCGGCCGAAGCGCCCGGTCACCGCATCGCGGCGATCTCCTCGTCCGAGTGCAGGATGCAGAACTCGTTGCCCTCGGGATCGGCCAGGACCACCCAGCCGCTGCCGGGGCCGTGGATGCCGCGCAGATCGGCCACCTGCGTCGCGCCCAGCTCGAGCAGGTGCGCCAGCTCCTGGTCCTGCGGGTCGCGACGCGGGCGCAGGTCCAGGTGCAGGCGGTTCTTGATGGACTTCGCCTCGGGCACCTCGAGGAACAGCAGGGTGTGTCCGGTCTCGGGATCGTGGATCGCGCACTCCTCGTGGCCCGGGAAGTTCGGGTCCTCGGGATCGTCGGCGTACCCGAGCACCCTCTTCCAGAACTCCGAGAGCTCGAACGCGTTCGCGCAGTCGATGGACGTATGGGAGACATAGCTCGTCATGGCCCCATCGAACGCCGGGGGGCGCGCGGGCGGCAAGGGGATTGCCGTCGACGGGCCTCGACTTAGAGTCACCCGTTCGGTGACGGCGGTCACAGCGCCGCGTCACAGCACCCGTGTTCGGGTCATGGCGACCATAAGGTCTCCGCAACCGTAAAGGTCCGCATGACTTTAACTGGAGGTGACCGCTGTGGCCGATCCCGTCTCCCTCGCCGTCTCGACGGTGATCTTCGCGCTGCGGCCCCATCCCAGCACCCGTCTGCCGGTGCTCTGGGTCCCGCTCGTGCGCCGCATCCGCGACCCTCACCAGGGAAAATGGGCACTTCCTGGTGGTCCGCTCGGCGCCAGCGAGGGGCTCGCGGCATCGGCGGGCAGGACCCTGCGGGAGACCACGAGGCTCACCCCGCGCTATCTCGAGCAGCTCTACGCCTTCGGGAGCCTGGACCGCGCGCCCTCGGCCGCGGACCGCACCGTCTCCGTCGTCTACTGGGCGCTGGTGCGCTCCGAGGAGGCCGACGCGAGCCTCGAGTCGGTCAACGTGCGCTGGTTCGTCGCGGACGAGCTTCCCGAGCTCGCCTTCGACCATTCGCTCATCGTCGAGTACGCGCTGTGGCGCCTGCGCAACAAGGTCGAGTACTCCCGCATCGCCGCGGCCTTCCTGGGGGAGGCCTTCACCCTCGCCGAGCTGCGCGCCGTCCACGAGGCCGTGCTGCGCCGGCGCCTGGACCCCGCGAACTTCCGTCGTCAGATGGAGGCGAGCGGGCGCCTCGTCGCCACGGGCGAGTACCGCGCCGGCGGCCGTCATCGCCCCGCGCAGCTCTTCCGCCACGACGAGTCCATCCACCTCGCCGACAACGGACCTCTCACCGGCCTCTGACCGGCACCCATCGCCCCCTCGCCCCACCGCACACCCTGGAGAACCCGATGACCACCACCGCCTCGGTCGACCTCACCATCCGCGACATCTCGACGGGCGCCGCCCGCGGCAGCACGTGCTCGACCGCGCTGCTGGACGCGCCGTGGGACGTGGACGCCGGTCCTTCGACCTACGGCCCCGGCGCCTCCCAGGCCGACCCGATCCCGGGCGCCGCGCCCCGCCAGGGCGGCATCCCCGGGCGCTACCGGCAGGCGAGCCGCGAGGAGCTCGACCGGCGCATCCGCGCCGCGAAGGCCGAGCTGGGGGACAGGGTCGTGGTCCTCGGCCACTTCTACCAGCGCGACGAGGTCGTGCAGTACGCCGACTACGTGGGCGACTCCTTCCAGCTCGCGAACGCCGCGAAGGCCCGCCGCGAGGCGGAGGCGATCATCTTCTGCGGCGTGCACTTCATGGCCGAGACCGCAGACCTCCTCTCCGGCCCCGAGCAGGCGGTCATCCTGCCGAACCTCGCCGCCGGCTGCTCGATGGCCGACATGGCCGACATCGACCAGGTCGAGGAGTGCTGGGAGCAGCTCATGGAGGTCTACGCCGACGAGCTCGGCGGGACCGACGGGCCCGGCGCCGCCGACGGAGCGGGCGCGGCCGACGCGGACGACGTCCTCGCCCCGGTCATCCCCGTGACCTACATGAACTCCTCCGCGGCGATCAAGGGCTTCGTGGGCCGCCACGGCGGGATCGTGTGCACCTCCTCGAACGCGGCGACCGTGCTCGAGTGGGCCTTCGCCCGCGGCCGACGCGTCCTGTTCTTCCCCGATCAGCACCTGGGCCGCAACACCGCCAAGGCGATGGGGATCCCGCTCGAGCAGATGCCGATGTGGAACCCGCGCAGCCCGCTCGGCGGCAACGACGAGCAGGCCCTGCGCGACGCCCGGGTCGTGCTCTGGCACGGCTTCTGCTCGGTCCACAAGCGCTTCACCACCGCCCAGATCGACAAGGCCCGCGCGGAGCACCCCGGTGTGCGCGTGATCGTCCACCCCGAGTGCCCCATGCCCGTGGTCGATGCGGCCGACGAGGCGGGTTCCACGGACTACATCCGCAAGGCCATCGAGGCGGCCGAGGAGCCCACGACCTTCGCGATCGGCACCGAGATCAACCTCGTCCAGCGCCTGGCCGCGCAGCATCCGCAGCACACGATCTTCTGCCTGGACCCCGTGGTGTGCCCGTGCTCGACGATGTACCGCATCCACCCGGGCTACCTCGCCTGGGCGCTCGAGTCCCTGCTCGAGGGCGAGGTCATCAACCGCATCACCGTCGGCCCCGACGTCGCCGATCCCGCCCGCCTCGCCCTCGAGCGCATGCTCGCCGCGAAGCCGAGAACGGACCGGACCGGCACGTCGGCCGACGCCGCACGCGCATGACCCGCGCCCTGCGGGCCGACGTGCTCGTCGTCGGCTCCGGCATCGCAGGGCTGACGGCGGCCCTGCGCGCCGCCCGCACCTCCCGCGTGCTGCTCGTGACCAAGGGGGCGATCGACGCCTCGGCGACCGCGAAGGCCCAGGGAGGGATCGCCGGAGCCCTGGATCGGGACGACTCGCCCGACGAGCACGCCGCCGACACGCTCATCGCGGGGGCGGGCCTGTGCCTCGAGGACGCCGTGCGCGTGCTCTGCGAGGAGGGTCCGGTGCGGATCCGCGAGCTCATCGACCTCGGCGTCGCCTTCGACCGGGTCGAGGGGGACGACGAGAAGCCCGGGCTCCCGTACGCGATGGGCCTGGAGGGCGCCCACTCGCGGCCCCGGATCCTGCACGCGGGAGGGGACGCGACCGGTCGGGCGATCGAGGACGCCCTGGTCCGGGCGGTTCGACGCGCGCCGATCGAGGTGCTCGAGCAGACGGCGCTCGTCGATCTGCTGGTCGCCGCGCCGAGCAATGCCCCCTCCGGTCACGACTCCGCAATGTTTTCTGACACCCCGGACGTTCCCGCGGGAACGTCTTGTCCCGCTGCCCGGGACGAGGAGTATCAATCCGCGAACCGTGGCGAGCACGGGCACGCGCCCCGAGCCGTCGGCGCCGCGTTCCTCATGGCCGACGGGACCCCGCTCGAGGTCCGTGCAGGCGCGGTGGTCCTCGCGACCGGCGGCGCCGGGCAGCTCTTCTCCCACACCACGAACCCCGAGGTCGCCACGGGTGACGGCGTCGCCGCCGCCTGGCGCGCAGGCGCGCGCGTCGCCGACCTCGAGTTCGTGCAGTTCCACCCCACGGCCCTCACCGGGAGCGGCTTCCTCGTCTCCGAGGCCGTGCGCGGAGAGGGCGCCGTCCTGCGCGATGCGGAGGGCCGGCGCTTCATGCCCGACATCGACCCGCGCGCCGAGCTCGCGCCCCGCGACGTGGTCGCCCGGGCCATCGCCCGCGTCATGGCCGCTCAGCATGGGCGCCCCGTCCTGCTGGACGCGACGGACATCGGCCGCGCCGAGCTCTCCCGACGCTTCCCGACGATCGACGCTGCCGTGCGCGCGGCGGGGCTCGACTGGGGATCCCAACCGATCCCGGTGACCCCGGCCGCGCACTACGCGATGGGCGGGATCCGCACCGACCTCGACGGGCGCACGAGTCTCCCGGGCCTGTTCGCCGCGGGGGAGTGCGCCTGCACCGGCGTGCACGGCGCGAACCGCCTGGCCTCGAACTCCCTGCTCGAGGGCGCCGTGTTCGGTGCGCGCGCCGGAGAGATCGCGGCTGTCGAGGCCGCTGGGACGACCGCTGGGTCGGACGCTGAGTCGGACGCACCACCTGCCGCAGCCCTCGCGGCGCTCGCCGCGGCGCCTGCAGCGGGGCCCGCATGGACACGCCGCGACCTGCAGGAGCTCATGTGGGAGCACGTGGGGCTGCTGCGCACGGGCGATCGGCTCGCGCACGCCGCCCGTGTCCTGGACGGCTGGTCCGCCGCGACGCCCAGCACCGTGGCGCCGATCGAGGATCGCAATCTCCTGCATCTCGCCCGCCTCACGGTCGCCGCGGCCCGCGCCCGCACGGCCTCCGCGGGCGCCCACCACCGGCTCGACGACCCGTCGGCCGCAGAGGCGATGGCTCAGAGCTCGTCGATCTCCGCCCCGTCGGCCCCACCCGTTCCCGCTCCCGCCGCCCGCACCCTCCAGGAGGTCCACGCATGCTGACCACCGCCCACATCGACCGCGTCGTCGCCGCGGCGCTCGCCGAGGACGCGCCCTGGGGCGACGCCACCGGCGAGGCCTTCCTCCCTGCGGACGCCCACGCCACGGCGCAGCTCACCGCCCGCGAGGCAGGAGTGCTCGCAGGCATCGACGTCGCCGGCGCGGCCTTCCGGCTCACCGACCCCTCGATCCAGGTCACCGCACGCGCCGCCGACGGCGACTCCTTCACCGCCGGCCAGGTGCTCGCCGAGATCGAGGGGCCCGCGCGCGCCGTGCTCCAGGCGGAGCGGATCGCCCTGAACTTCGCCCAGCGCATGTCGGGCATCGCGACCCTCACCCGCACCTTCGTCGACGCGGTCGAGGGGACCGGCGCGCGCATCACCGACACCCGCAAGACCACTCCCGGCCTGCGCGCCCTCGAGCGCCACGCGGTGCGCTGCGGCGGCGGCGTGAACCACCGCTTCTCCCTCTCCGACGGCGTGATGGCCAAGGACAACCACCTCGCGGTGCTGCGCAGCCAGGGCCTCGACCTCACCGAGGCGATCCGCGCCGCCCGCGAGCGCCTCGGGCACATGACGCGGCTCGAGGTCGAGGTGGATCGCATCGACCAGATCGAGCCCGTGCTCGACGGCGGCGTCGACGTCATCATGCTCGACAACTTCTCGCTCGCCGACCTCGAGCGCGGCGTGGAGATCGTCGGCGGCCGGGCGATCGTCGAGGCCAGCGGCAACGTCACCCTCGAGACCGTCGGCGACATCGCCCGCACGGGCGTCGACGTGATCTCCTCCGGTGCCCTCACCCATTCGGTGCGCAGCCTCGACCTGGGGCTCGACGCGACGGTGAGCGCCGCCCGGTGATGCTGTATCTCGACGCCGCCGCGACCGACGCGGTGCGGCGCGAAGCCCTCGAGGCCGCGTGGCCCTACCTGACCGGCGTGTTCGGCAACCCCTCGAGCCACCACAGCGCAGGGGAGGCCGCCGCCGCGGGTCTCGCCGACGCCCGCTCCCGGATCGCGGCGGTGCTGGAGGCTCGCCGCAGCGACGTCACCTTCACCAGCGGCGGCAGCGAGGCCGCGAACCTCGCGATCAAGGGGTTGGCGCTCGCGAACCCGCGCGGGAAGCACCTGGTCACCTCACCCATCGAGCACGAGGCCGTCCTCGGCAGCATCGATCACCTGCGGCGCCTGCACGGCTTCGAGGTCTCCTTCGTGAACCCGTCGGCGGACGGGACGATCGCGCCGGAGGCCTTGCGCGAGGTGCTGAGGGAGGGCACGACCCTGGTGTCCCTCGCATACGCGAACAACGAGGTGGGAGCGATCTCCGACGTGCTGGCGCTCGTCGAGGAGGCGCACCGGGTCGGCGCGCTCCTGCACACCGACGCCGTCCAGGCGGCCGGATGGCTCGACCTGCGCGGGCTCGGCGCGGACGCGCTGACGATCTCGGGCCACAAGCTCGGCGCGCCCAAGGGTATCGGCGCCGCGATCATCCGCGGCCGCCTGCCCCTCGAACCGCTCGTCCACGGCGGTGGGCAGGAGGCCGGTCGACGCTCGGGCACCGAGAACGTCGCCTTCGCGGTCGCGCTCGCGACTGCGCTCGAGCTCGCGGAGTGCGAACGCGAGGACACGGCAGCTCGGCTCGCACCGCTCCGCGACGCCTTCATCGCGCGCGTCCTCGCTGCCTACGAGGGAGCGCTGGCCACGGGGCCGACGGCGGAGGTCGCGAGGGTGGATCGTCCGTCGGCCACGGAGCGGCCGGACCGGCGACTGCCCGGCCACGCCTCCTTCTGCTTCCCCGGGACCAGCGGCGAGTCCGTGCTGCTGGACCTCGAGGAGCACGGGGTCATCGCCTCGAGCGGCTCGGCGTGCGCGGCAGGCAGCGACGAGCCCTCGCACGTGCTCACGGCCCTGGGCGTCCCGCGCGAGGTGGCGCAGACGGCCGTGCGCTTCAGCTTCCCCCGCGGCGCCGACGCGCAGACCCTGGGGGCCGCGACCGCTGCGGTGGAGTCGGTGCTGCGGGAGCGGTGAGGCGTGCTCGGAGCTCAGCACGCAGCGCCAGACGTCAGCGCCCAGCGCCTGGAAGCACTTCCTCTGCACCCGCTCCTATCGCTGCGTCCGCGACCGCGCGTCGAGATGGAAGGCCAGGAACAGCAGCGCCGCCACGACGACCAGCAGCGGGATCCACAGGGGCGCATGGATGCTCTCGATGACGAGCGAGGACAGCAGCGTCAGGCCGATGACGCCCAGGAAGATCATCCGCGAGGCGACGGGCGTGGGAGCCGTGCCGGTGCGCGGCAGGTCGGAGCGTCGGATCGCGATCCCGTACAGCAGCACGCCCGCCGCGAGCAGCGCGAACATCACCAGCAGCCGCGCCAGGCCGTTCGAGATCAGCCACGGGGCGTAGGGCATGAGCACGCCGCCCGCCATCAGCAGCGAGGAGAGCACCTGTCCGGGCCAGAGCGACCGGCCGGGTGCCTCGCTACTCGCTGTTGTCGTGCTTGCCGCGGGCTTCCGAGGGCTCGCGTCCTTCCTCCCTGTGCTCATGCCGCACCTCCTGCCGGGTCGCCGCTGCCTGCGTGTTCGTCGTCGCCCAAGTTTTCGCCCCCGCCCTCTTCGTCGCCCACGAGCTCGGCGAACCGGGCGAGGTCCACGTTCCCACCCGAGAGGATCACGCCCACACGGGGCGGTCTGCCGAGGTCACCGGCCAGATCCTGTGCCTGCGCGACGGCGGCGGCGAGTCCCAGGCAGCCCGTCGGCTCCACCACGGTCTTCATCCGCGCCGCGAGGAACCGCATCTGGGCGACGAGCTCGGCGTCGCTCGCGGTGAGGATGCCGCTCGCGCGCTCGCGGATGATCGCGAAGGTCGTGTCGCCGACGCGCGTGGTCTGCGCGCCGTCGGCGATGGTCCGCGGCACGTCGATGGACACCGGCTCGCCCGCCTCGAGGGAGCGGCGCACGTCGTCCCCGGCCTCCGGCTCCACGCCGAACACGCGGCAGGCGGGGGAGAGGTCCCCCGCGGCCAGCAGACTGCCCGAGAGCAGACCCCCGCCTCCGCAGGGCACGAACAGCAGGTCCAGCTCGCCCACGTCCTCGAGGAGCTCGAGAGCCGCGGTGCCCTGGCCGGCGATGATCGACGGATGGTCGAAGGGCGGGATGACCTCCGCGCCCTGCTCGCGGGCGATGCTGCGCGCGATCGCGGTGCGGTCCTCGCGGTAGCGGTCGTAGAGGACCACCTCGGCGCCGTAGCCGCGGGTCGCGGCGAGCTTCGCGGCCGGGGAGTCCTCCGGCATGACGATGGTGGCGCGGCATCCCTGCTCACGCGCCGCGAGCGCGACCGCCTGCGCATGGTTGCCGGAGGAGAACGCGACCACGGGCGTCCCGGGGGCGAGGGCGCTCAGCGCCGTGAAGGCGCCGCGGAACTTGAACGCCCCCACGCGCTGCAGGTTCTCCGCCTTCAGCAGCATCTCGCAGCCGGTCAGCGCGTCGAGCGCGCGCGAGGTGAGCACGGGCGTGCGATGGGCGACGCCGTCCAGGAGGCGCGCGGCCTCGCGCACGTCGGCGATCGTGGGTGCGCTCACGCGGTTCCTTCTTCCTGCTGGGGGTCCCGTCCGACTCTATGCGGCGGACGGGACCGGCCGTCGGACCCCTGCGTACGGTGGGGCCATGGCGACACCGACCACCGGCCCCTTCGGCGACCTCCCCACCGCGCCCTACGACCCACCCGTGCCGCCGCACGCCGCCGGGACGGACGTGGTCCAGCGCAGCGTCCGCGACTTCCCCGAGACGGGCCCGGCCGTGGGCTTCGCCGTCGCCGGCACGGTGCTGCACGACTCCGAGGACCTCATCGTGATGATGACCGTCCCCGGCTCGGAGATGGCGGGGCGCGGCGGCCCCCGCTCGGGCCCGAACAGCCGGCTCGTCGCGCCGGGGGACTGGGACGGCTCCTACGAGCTGTCCGCGTGGCGCGGCAGCACGGTGGTGCGCGCGCACCGGCCGGGCGAGCCCTGGTCGATCTGGCGCTGGCACGACGGCACGGACTGGACGCCCCGCTGGTACGGGAACCTCGAGGCGCCCTGGCGGCGCACCCCGCTCGGCTACGACATGCAGGACTGGGCGCTCGACGTGGTCGCCGAGGGCGATCCCGCGACCGACGACTGGCGCGTCGCGATGAAGGACGAGGACGAGCTGGCATGGTTCGTGGACAACGGCACCGCGACCCCCGAGATCGCCGAGCGCATCACCGAGGTGGGGGCGACGGTGCGGGGCATCTTCGAGCGGCGTGAGGGTCTGGTCGGCGCCGACTGGGGCGCCTTCGTCCCTCCGGCCGACGCGGGACTCGTGACGTTTCCGGAGGGCTGGCAGGAGCTGCGGCCATGAGGCCGCTGCGATCGCCGCTGCCGCTGCCGCCGCAGGTACGACGACGAGAGGGGAGAGCGCCATGGACCAGCGCACGCGGCTGAGCATCCTCCTGGGGTTCCTCGCCGTGCTCGTCCTCGCGATCGTGATCGGGGTCGAGAGTCTCACTGCGGGCACGCTGGTCGGCGTGCTCGGCTGCCTCGTGGTGCTCTCGATCGGCTGGTGGTCGGGCAGGCGCGGACGCCACATCGCGTGGGCCGAGGCGTCGGAGCGGATCGCCCCGGGCCGCGCCCTGGTGCTGTGGAAGCCCGGCTGCGTCTACTGCGAGCGTCTGCTGCTGAGTCTGGGTCGCGACCCGCGCGTGACCTGGGTGAACGTGTGGCAGGACGAGCAGGCGAACGCACGTGTGCGCGAGCTGAACGGCGGCGACGAGCTCACGCCCACGGTGATCATCGGCGACCAGGTGCTGCGCAATCCCACGGCCGACAAGATCCGCGCGCTGCTCTGATCAGGGTCGATGGGGCCGTCGGGCCGATCCGATCCGCAGCGGACGTGCCCGCTCGGCGCGGCGAACCGCTCAGCGCGGGGAGGCGGGTGCGGGGCCGTCGACGTCCTGCGGGCCCGTCGCAGTGGGCTGGACGAAGTGCCCCTCCCGGGCGCGCTGCAGCGACGCGACGTCGTCGAAGCGCAGCAGCGCGGTGAAGCCGAGGAAGACGACGAGCATGGCGAGGATCCCCCATGCGGTGAATCCGAGGCTCTCCGCGAGGAGCACGAGCACCACCAGCGGGACCGCCGCGATCGCACTCACCGCGACGACCCTGCCGCTGCGGGTCACGCGCCCTCCGAGATGACGGCGCCGGACGAGCCCTCCGAGGAAGAGCCCTCCGTACATGAGGACGGCATAGACCAGCCACGGCCACCAGCTCGTCGTGACGGTGGTGAGCACCATCATCACCGCGAGGGCGCCGCAGAGCATCACGGCCTGGATCAGCGTGAGCGCCAGAGGGATGGGCCGAGACGTGCTCCGCTCGGCCGATGCGCCCGTGGAATCCTGCGCCGTGCGCGCTGTCCGGACGCCTTCGGGTGTCGGTGTCGTCGGCGTCGCCGGCATCGTGCTCCCCCTCGATCGCCGCGCCCTGTTCCCCGTCGTGCGGGCCCTGCGCGGCGGACCGGACCCGCTCCTCGACCGTACGGAACCGTGGAGGACGCGGCAACCGTTCGGGTGCTCAGGGCGTGCGCACGGCCCCGAAGATCAGGGTGCGGCGAAGCCCGAGCGCACCCCGAGCACGCGCAGACCCGTGTTCTCGCCATCATCCTCTCCCTCCGTGCACCTCACATCGGGCCGCGGCAGACCCGATCGTGTGCGGAACGCACCTGTCGACTGAAGGAGGAAGGTGATGAGGCCTCAACCATCCGCGGTGACCTGGCAGAAGACCTCTGCCACCAGCGTGGCCCCGGCTCCCGGGCATCAAGGACGAGTGCGCGTGATTCTCATGGAGCTGACAATGAAGCAACGGCTAAGCGACTACGAGAAGAACGCCCTCGCCTGCAAAGACACCGACTATGCCGACAAGTTCAGCATCCTCGACGAACTCGTCGACCGCACCGGTCGACTCGAGCCACTGTCGATCGCGAAGAGGCCGGCCATTCACCGGACCCGCGCCCCAACGGTTCTGGAGACACCGGTGAGCGCCGCGGAGACTCTCCTAGGCACCGATGATTCGTCCCCGGCAGTTGTGCAAGGAGGGTTCAGGAGCGGGTCGTTCGAGGTGCACGGAGGTCGGCCGTCGTGAGGGGCGGGCGGTGTCGGACCGGTCGGACGGCCGACGTCGAGCGGGTCGATGGCGGAGCTGTTCCTCGGACAAGCGCGGGTGCACGGTGCCGAGACCTGGCCGTGAGCCACCGGGAGCAAGACCGCTGGCGCCGAGGTCGGCGTCGGTGGAGAGGTCGACCGGGCGTTGTCGTGCCCGGTGCTGACCGGTGGCCCACGCGGCCAGCGTCACCGAGGCCCAGCCGATGCCCATACCGAAGATGTCGTCGAGGATGTAGTGCCACCCGAAGTAGATGGTGGCGACCGTCGTCACGCCGAAGAAGATCCAGGCGGTCACTCGGAGGGGTGCCTTCTGGTTCGTGCGCCTCATGAACAGCGCTGCGGCGAAGGTGACGGAGACGTGGAGCGACGCGAACGCGGCGACACCCTGGATGGAGTCGCTGCCGACAGGGTCGCTGAGGTAGTCGAGGCGCGTGGCGAAGAGGGAGTCCTGGAGCTGGCTGACTCCGGTGTCGGGCAGTGTCCGGTAGGCCTCGGGATCGCTGAACGCCGGGCCGACCGACGGCAGGATGTAATAGCTGACGGTGCCGAGAACCCAATTGAGACACAGGGTCGTGGCATACCAGGCGCCGGTGGAAGGCGTGCGACTGAGCACGAGGAACGCGCCGAGGCTGATCGGGACGAGCGGAAGATAGGCCAGGTAGGCGACCGAGAGGAAGTTCGCAGCGATGTCGGTCCCGAGCAGATGGTGCAGCATCACTGCCGGGTTGTGGCCCTCGGTGAGCGAGGAGTCGATGTGGAGCAGCTGCCGGTCGAAGAGAGTGCCGCGACGGTACACCGGCAGCATGCTCTTGAGGTTGCGGTAGGCGACATAGCAGACATAGAAGCTCAGCAGTCCCGTGCCGATGCACAGCAGACGGTGAACGTTCCATTCCTTCTTGGCGACGTCGACGATTGCGGCGGGAAGGCGCCGCACCCCGCTTCGTCTCGCCGCCTCCAGGATGAGCCCGCCGCCGATGAACCCGAGAGCCAGCAGAGGCAGGCGGATGTACGAGGGACCGAGAAAGCCGTCGGGGTCCCGCAGAGGGAGGCCGAGGTAGAGGGACGAGACCACGGCGGCTGCTCCGATGAGCAGAGAGAGCGCCACGGCGAACGTGTAGGGCCAACGTCGCATTCGGGTCATCGGGATATTCTCGTGACCATTTTTAACGTTGCCTCGGATTTCTCTTGGTTCCCGCTGACCGTATGACCGGGCGTCGGCGGCGTCCCGGTCAGGAGGCCGACGCTCTCAACGGAGCCTGGCCCGGGCGAGCCGCGTCAGCTGAGCAGGCGGGCCACGACCGCCCCGGCGTCGCGCAGCACCGTGTCCATGTCATCGCGCACACGTGCGCAGTGGAGCGCACGACTCATGGGCTGCGGACAGCGCCGAAGATCAGGGTGCGGCGCAGGGCGAAGCCGAGCTTCTCGTAGGCGGCGATCGCACCGGTGTTCTCGGCGCCCGTGTGCAGCAGGGCGCGGTCTCCGCGCTGCTGGATGGCGTGGGCGACGTCGAGCACGAGGCGCGAGGCGAGTCCCTGTCGGCGCTGGTCGGCGTCCACGGCCACGGCGCTGATCTCGGTCCAGCCGTCGGGGTGCAGGCGCTCCCCGGCCATGGCCACCAGTCGCCCCTCGCGCCGGATGCCCACGTAGCGCCCCAGCTCATGGGTGCGCGGCAGGAACGGGCCGGGCTGGTTGCGCTCGACGAGGGCGAGCATCTCCGGTGCGTCGTCGGCCCCGAGCACGACCGCTTCCTCATCGGGGCGGGTCCGCAGAGCGGGGGTCTGGGTGAGCTGCACGCCGTCGATGCGGTGCTCCCAGCTCCAGCCCTCGGGCAGCGTCGGATCCGCGTGGGAGACGCTGACCACGGCGTCGTGCCCGAACACGTCGAGGATCGCGGCCCACACGCCCGGGTCCTCCCAGTCCTTCACGCCGACGAAGGGTGAGACGTCCCGTGGGTATCGCAGCACCAGGTCGTTGCCGATCGCGAAGTGCGCGTGCGCGCCGGTGAGCGCGGACCAGGCGGGGGAGTCCAGCACGGAGTCGTCCGTGGCGGCGGAGGCGGTGTCGGCGAGCGTGACCATCGGCGGGGCGATCTCCAGAAGCAGGTGGGGGACGGGCCTTCACGGTAGATCCGCGAGGGCGGGAGGCGACAGGCCCTCCGCGCGGGTGTGACGAAGGGAGAACGCGTGCGGCGGGCGCGCGGGACGGGCGGACTTCCGGGCCCGTGCCCCTCCCGCCTCCGCATCCTCGCCGCTAGGCTCGTGGCACGCCCGGATCACCGCCGACCGGGAACGCCGATCGCAGCCCTTCGGAGGGACGCCATGGACTTCAGCGACACCATCATCGTCGGGTACGACGGCTCTGATCAGTCGGCCATGGCCCTGCGCTGGGCAGCGCGGCTGGCGAAGTCCGGGAAGAAGCCTCTCGCGATCATCCACGCCTGGATCTTCCCGCTGGTCACCAAGGATCTGGGGCCGGTGAAGGGCGTCTCCGGCTCCGGCCACCGCAACGTCGCCGAGCAGCTGCTGAGGGAGGCCGCGGGCATCGCCGAGGAGACCGCGCCCGGCGTGGAGGTGCGCACGGAGCTGATCACCGGCAACCCCCGCGCGGTCCTCGAGACGGCCTCGCAGACCGCTCTGCTGATGGTCGTCGGCAACCGCGGCCTCGGCGGCTTCCTCGGCATGCTGCTGGGCTCCGTGAGCCTCGGCCTGATCACCCACGCCGGCTGCCCCGTGATCGTGGTGCGCGAGGCCGAGGCGCCGCACGGGCCCGTCCTCGTCGGCGTCGACGGGTCGGAGGCGAGCCTCGAGGCGGTCGACACCGGCGTCCGCCTCGCCCGTGCCCTCGGCGAGGGCCTCACCCTGCTGCACGTGCGCGGCACGGTCGACGGACACGTCGTCGAGGGCGACGGCGCCGAGCGGATCCTCGACGAGGCGACCGCCCGAGCGCATGCGTCGGCACCCGATCTGGCCGTCACCGCCCAGGTCGAGGAGGGGAGCAGCGTGCCCGACGGGCTCCTGCGCGCCTCGGCCGAGGTCGGCATGCTCGTGCTCGGCTACCAGGGCCGCCACGGCCGCCTCTTCGGGTCCACGGCGCACGCGGTCGTCCATCACGCGCAGTGCACGACCGTGATCTGCCGCCACGAGTTCCGCGGCGAGTCGGAGCCCACGTCCCAGCCGTCGTCGGAGCAGTCGGCCTGAGAGGTCCGCGCGGCCGCTGCGCCGCTCACTTCTGCTGTGCGGCGACCTGGGCGGCGACGGCTCGCGCCCGCTCCACCTGCACGCGCTTGTCCCATCGCAGCTCGAGGAACAGGCCGACGGCGACCGCGGCGACGAGACCCCAGCGCACGGGCGCGGGGGCCGTCAGCGGCGTCGCCGTCACGGCGAGCACGATCACCAGCAGGGTGAGACCGCCGATCACCAGTTGACGCATCGATCGCTCCAGCCCGGAGCCTGCGCGGAGCATCCGCGTGAAGCCGTCGATGAGCACGAGCGCAATCACCAGCGCGCCGCACGCGACGGTGCGCGCGAGCAGGCCCAGGGGGAACAGGTCGAGCATGGTCGCCGCGGCGCCGCCGCCCAGCAGCGCCTCCGCGAGTGTCCATCCCCAGGGCACGGGACGCGGATGGGGGACGACGGGGCTGTACTCGGAAGACATGGCGCACCTCCTGCGCGAGGTCTCCCCTCCAGCGTACGCGCGGGGTGGACGGCGCTCCGGGGCATCGCCAGGGGGCACTCCCTCCTTGTGGTGCTCCCGGACCTCCCCTAAGGTCAGACATCAGACGTCCCCTGGTGGGTCCCAGCGAGCTGACTGCCCGCGCCGCCGGCGGACAGGAACGAAGGAGCTCCCATGACGTCTTCTCCTCGCACTGACGGACCTCATCGCCGCACCGTGCTCGGCGCCAGTGCCGGCACCCTCCTCTCTCTCCTCGCCGTCCCCACGGCCGCTCACGCAGCGCCCACGGGCGCGGGCCACGGCCACGGTGGCGGCCACGGCCACGGCCACGGCCACGGCCACGGTCACGACGGCAGCACCGGCGGTCGCCTCCTCACGAAGTCCCTCGCCGCCGGAGGCGACGGGGAGTTCCCGAACTACCGGATCACCGCGCTCGTGCAGCTCGAGAACGGTGGCGTCCTCGCCTCCTACGACGGCCGCCCCACCGGCATCGACGCCCCCGGCCCCAACTCGATCCTCCAGCGCCGATCGCGCGACGGCGGACGCACCTGGCAGGAGCAGACGGTCATCGAGCAGGGCCACGACGGCGAGGACAAGATCGGGTTCTCCGACCCCAGCTACGTCTACGACCGCATCACCGGCACCCTGTTCAACTTCCACGTCTTCTCCAAGGACGCCGGCTTCTTCGACAGCGGGTACGGGAACGACGACGCCGACCGCGCGGTCCTCAGCTCCACCGTCTCGGTCTCGAAGGACGACGGGCGCACCTGGACCTCACGGCGCCTGACCGAGGTCACCAAGCCCGACGACGTCCGCGGCATGTTCGCCACCAGCGGCGCCGGCATCCAGATCACCCGCGGGAAGCATCGCGGACGCCTCGTCCAGCAGTACATCGGGCAGTGGCGCGACGAATCGTTCCGCGCCTACTCCGTGTTCTCCGACGATCACGGCGAGACCTGGCGGATGGGGGAGCCGACGGGCGTCGACATGGACGAGAACAAGGTCGTCGAGCTCAGCGACGGCACGCTCATGCTGAATTCCCGCGTCCACAGCGGAGCCGCGGCGCGCTACGTCGCCCACTCCCACGACGGCGGGGAGACCTGGTCCGAGCCCGTCCTCGACGCGACGCTCACGGACCCGCACAACAACGCCTCGATCATCGCTATGAATCCGGGGGCGCCGGCGGGCTCGAGCGCCGCGAAGGAGCTGCTGTTCTCGAACTCGGACAGCGCGACCGCGCGTGTCGACGGCACCGTGCGCTATTCCTACGACGACGGCGAGACCTGGCCGGTGAAGAAGACCTACCAGGCGGGGGACCACGCGTACTCGCAGCTCGCGGCGCTCGGGGACGGCACCTTCGGCGTGCTCTTCGAGGGCGAGGGGGCGAACACGATCGTCTTCGGCCGCTTCGACCGCGGCTGGCTGAACCCCTTCCGCCTGCACGTCCCCGACACCTCCGCGACGGTCGCGGCGGGCGGCGACGTCGAGGTCACCGTGACGCTGCGCAACGACGAGAAGCGCGCACTGCCCGCCTCCCGCGTCACGGCGGACCTGCCCGACGGATGGAGCGCCGAGAGCGTGCACGTGCCGGCCCTGTCTCCGGGCCGCAGCCGCACCGTCCGCCTGCGCGTCACCGCGCCGGCCGATGCCGAGCCCGCGACCGTGACCGGCGACGTGACGATCAGCGCGGGGGCCTTCTCGCTGCGCGGGGACCTGGAGCTCACCGTCCGGGCCTGAGCATCCGGCCGTCGGCCCGACGGGGAGCGTCGCACCTGCGGCGCTCCCCGTCGTCGTCCTCCGACTCGTTGGACACTCCCGCACCGCCTGCGGCATGCTGTACCTGAAACCGTCGGTATCAGGAATCAGCGCCTCGATGACGTACGGCGCCTCGACGACGAGCACACCCCGAAAGGCTGGCCATGGCCCCCACCACCGCGAACTCCGGCAGCGCCTCCGCGTACACCGAGCACGTCACCCGCGTCCTCGTCGAGGACCGCGAGCACGAGGGGATCGGCACTCTCGCCGTCCTCACCTTCGCCCCGCCGGAGGGCGAGACCCGCCCCGCGACGCTCGGACCGCAGTCGCTCGAGAACGTCGAGGCCGCCCTCACGGAGGCTCTCGCGCGCGCCGAGGCCGGCGAGATCCAGGCCATCGCGCTCACCGGCACGGACAGAGTCTTCCTCGCCGGCGCCGATCTCTCGATGTTCGCCGATCCCGCCGGTCGCGAGGCCATCGACCCCATGACCCGCCGCGCCCACGACCTGCAGGTCCGTATGCGCAGCGCCGCGGTCCCCGTCCTCGCCCACCTCAACGGCGCGGCCCTCGGCGGCGGCCTCGAGGTCGCGCTCATGGCCGACGTCCGCACCGCAGGCCCCGAGGTCCGTGGCCTCGGCCTGCCCGAGACGAGCCTCGGGATCCTGCCCGGATGGGGCGGCACCACCCTCCTGCAGTCCGTTATCGACCCGGCCGACGCCGTCCGCGTGATCCTCGAGGACCCCGCCCGCGACAAGCAGCTCAGCGCCTCCGCCGCCCACGAGCTCGGCATCGTCGAGGCGCTCGTCGAGGATCTCGACGCGGCCCTCGACCATCTCGCCGGCCGCATCGCCGACGGCGGCATCGACCCGTCGGCCCGCCCCGACCCGATCCCCGCCGCGGGATCCGAGCGCGCCCGCTCGCTGCTCGACGCGCTGGACGCCCCGCACAGCCCCGCCGAGACCCGTCGCGAATGGGCCGCGCGCATGGAGGCCGCGGGCGCGCCCTCGCTGAAGCGCACCCTCGGCATCCTCGAGGCCCTGCCCGGATCGAGCCTCGAGCAGTCCCTGGCCGCGGAGCGCGAGGCCATCGTCGGCCTCGCCGACTCCGATGCCGCCGCCGGGTCGCTGTACGCGGCCGAGCTGCTGCGCCGCGGCAAGCCCGGACGCCGCCCGGTCGAGGGCGCCCGCGAGATCCGCCGCGTGGGCGTGGCCGGAGCGGGCCTCATGGCCTCCCAGATCGCCGCGCAGCTCGCCCTCGGCCTGCAGGTGCCCGTCACCCTGCGCGACCTCGACGAGGACATCGCCCAGAAGGGCCTCGCGCACGCCCGCGACGTGATCGCCCAGGCAGCCTCCCGCGGGAAGCTCGACGAGCAGTCCGCCCGCGCCGTCTCCGAGCTGCTGAGCGCGACCGCCGATGTCGCCGACCTCGCCGACTGCGACCTCGTGCTCGAGGCCGTGCCCGAGGTCCTCGCGGTCAAGAAGAGCGTGCTGGGAGAGCTCGAGGGCGTCCTCGACCCGTCGGCCCTGCTGGTCACGAACACCTCCTCGCTGTCGGTGGCCGCGATGAGCAAGGACCTCGCCCATCCCGAGCGCGTCGTCGGCCTGCACTTCTTCAACCCCGTCGCGAAGATGCCGCTCGTCGAGGTCGTGCGCACCGAGCGCACCGACCCCGCGGTCCTCGCGACCGGTCACGAGGTCGTGCGCCGCTGCGGCAAGTTCGCCGTCGAGAGCGCCGACGCCCCCGGGTTCATCGTCAACCGCCTGCTGTTCCGCGTGCTCAGCGAGGTGCTGCGCTCGGCCGACCAGGGCGCCGACCTCGCCGCCGTCGACGCCTCCCTGGACCCCTTCGGCCTGCCGATGCGGCCCTTCGAGCTGCTCGACCTCGTGGGCATCGGCGTCGCCGACCACGTCGGCAAGGTCCTCGGCGAGCAGCTGGGCACCGAGCGCTTCCCGATCTCCACGGGCCTCACGCGGCTCCTGGAGTCCGGCGAGGCGGGCACGGTGCGCGACCGCTCGCAGGTCCATCCTCAGGTCTCCGACGCGCTGCGGGCAGCCTTCTCCGACGGGACCTCGGAGGGCGGCTCGGCCGCCGTCGGCGATGCCCTCCTGGACCGCGTCCTGCGCGGGCTCGCCGAGGAGAGCGGGCTGATGCTCGAGGAGGGCGTCGTGGAGCGTCCCGAGCAGATCGACCTGGCGCTGATCCTCGGCGCGGGCTACCCGCGCCACCGCGGCGGGCTCACCCCGTACCTCGACCAGACCGGCGTGAGCCGCGAGGTCGTGGGCGCACCCTTCCACGGGGACCGCTTCACCCGCTGAGGGCACCCGGCCGCCGCCGGCCGTTCCGGGAGCTGGCGGTCCCGGGAGTCGATGACGCTCGGCGCCGCTCCGCACGGGGCGGCGCCGAGCGGCGTATCGGGCTCCCGCCCCTGTGTGCGCTGGGGCACAATGGCCTCTCAGAGTGCCGTGGACCTCGTCGGCACAGGTGCTGAGAGGAGGGGCGGGGCCGTACGGCGCCGCGCGACACGATGACGCAACCACCGCAGAATCCCGGTCAGAACGGATGGGGCTCCGCCCCGCAGGGCGACGGCTCGGCCGACGGCGCCGCGGGCCCGCCCGACGGGCATCAGGGCTATGGACAGGACTTCGGCTCGGCCGACGGCGCGTACGGCTCGGCGAATACCGGCTACGGCGGCCAGGGCACGGGCTATGGCGAACCGAACTCCGGCTACGACGCTCAGAACTCGGGCTACGCCGGCCAGGGCTCGCACTATGGCGACCAGGGCACCGGCTACGGCGCCCAGAACTCCGGCTTTGGCGGCTACGGCTCGGCGAACCCCGACTACGGCGCGGCAGGCGGAGGATATCCGGCGCCGCCCACGAGCCCCGGCTCGTCGGCCTCCGCGAATCCCTACGGCGCGACCACGGGCGCCTCGAGCGCGCCCGCATACGGCGGGGGCGGCGACGGCTTCTCGAGCATCCAGCAGCAGGGAAGCGGAAGCGGCTCGAAGAAGTGGTGGTTCATCGGGTGCGGCGGCTGCGCGATCCTCGCGCTGCTCGCCGTCATCGCGATCATCGCGGTGTTCGCGCTGGCGGGCGGCGACGATCCGGAGCCGACGTCGGGCCCCGCCACGCAGGAGCAGACGACCGAGCCCGAGGAGACCACCGCCTCCGAGGAGCCCAGCGAGTCCGACGAGCCCAGCGAGGACGCGACCGCGTCCGACGAGGCCGGCGGCTCCTCCTCCGAGCGCGGCACTCGCACCGACCCCCTGCCCGCGGGCAGCACGGTCACGGTGGAGGCGATCGACGGCGGGCAGGTCGACGTGAAGCTCGGGAAGGCGAACTTCGACGCCGACGAGGCTATCGCGAAGGCCGACCAGTACAACGAGAAGGCGCCGAACGGCCAGAAGTACATCCTGGTCCCCGTGACGATCACGTACCACGGCGACGGCAGCGCGGCCGCGAACTTCGACGCCGCCGTCTCCTACGTGAGCGCGGACGGCAAGGGGTACGAGTACACGTACGCCACGACCGAGCACGACTACCTCGACGCCGAACAGATCTACGACGGTGCCTCGGTCACGTACGACATGCCGTTCCTGGTCCCCGATTCCGACAAGGGAGACGGCACCTTCAAGGTGTCCGGACTCGTCGACTTCGACACCGATCCGGCGTTCGTCGCCGGGAAGTGACGTCGGGGCGCGGGGTGGTCCGCGCGGTGTCTGCTCAGCCCGCGCGGACGCCCTCGGCCCATGCGGCCAGGCGCCGTCCGGCCTCCTCGAGCGTCGCGCGGTCCTTGCAGAACGCGAGCCGCGCCCAGCTGCGCCAGTCCCCGGCCTCGCCCTCGGGCAGGAACGCACTGACGGGGATCGCGGCCACGCCCGCCTCGGCGGGCAGACGGTCGCAGAGCTCGGCGGCGTCGTGCGCTCCCAGCGGCGCGAGATCGGCCAGCACGAAGTAGCCGGACTCCGCGACGACGAGGGGCAGCCCGATCCGATCGAGCGCCGTGAGCAGCAGGTCGCGGCGCTCACGCAGGTCCTCGGCGATCGCCGCGAAGTCCTCGTCGGCCATGGCGAGGCCGCGCGCGACCGCTCCCTGGAAGGGCGTGCCCGAGGCGTACGTGAGCCACTGCTTGACGCCGGTGACCGCCTCGAGGATCGGTGCCGGCGCCGTCACCCAGCCGATCTTCCAGCCCGTCACGGACAGCGTCTTGCCGGCCGAGCCCACGGAGATCGTGCGCTCCCGGGCGCCGGGCAGGGACGCGACGGGCACGTGCTCGCCCTCGAAGACGAGGTGCTCGTAGACCTCGTCGGTGAGCACGAACGCGTCGTGCTCCGCGGCGGCGTCGACGACGACCTGCAGCGTCCGGGCGTCCAGCACCATGCCCGTGGGATTGTGCGGGGAGTTCACGAGCACCACGCGCGTGCGGTCGGTGATCGCCGCCCGCAGCTCCTCCGGGTCCACGTGCAGGCGCGCCCGCGCCCCGTCGGCCTCGTCCGCCCCGGCGTCCTCGACGGTCTCGCGGCGGATCTGCACGGTGCGGTGCACGCCGCCCGCCAGGGCGATCACGGCCGCATAGGCGTCGTAGAACGGGGCGAGCGTGAGCACCTCGTCGCCCGGGCGCACGAGCGCGAGGAGCGACGCGGCGAGCGCCTCGGTCGCGCCCGCCGTCACGAGCACCTCGCTCGTCGGATCCCAGCGCAGCCCGTAGAAGCGCTCCTGGTGGGCGGCGATCGCCTCCCGCAGGGCGGGAACCCCGGCGCCCGGCGGGTACTGGTTCAGCCCCTCCCGGATCGCCGCCACCGCGAACTCGGCGACGACCTCCGGGGGATCGGTGTCGGGGAAGCCCTGGCCCAGGTTCATCGCGCCGTGCGCCGCGGCGAGAGCCGACATGTGCGCGAAGATCGTCGGCCGCACCTCGCCGTCGCGCAGCAGGCCGGCGGCGCTCACCGCGCGGGACCACGGGCCCTCGGGCGCCGGCGCGGGCGCCGGTGCTGACGAGGGCGCGGGCCGGGGAGCTCCAGCGGGCTCCGGCGCGGATCGGCGGGCGGGGGAGAGGTGATCGGACATGGTGCGAGTCTCGCAGGGTCGCGGCCGACGGGGGCTGGGTCGTCGCGGGCTGGACCGGGAGCGGCGCCGGCGGTCCTCGCGAAGGGCCGGGACGACCAGGAGGATCGCGGACGCGCGCGCCGACGAGCGCCCGGACGCGCCCCGTCGGACGTCCCGCGGGCCGTACTCAAAAGTTATGAACGTGGGGTGACCTGCGGCATCACCCGCGCAGTGGTCTGCGCCACTGGTGGATCGCCCATCCGGAAACCTATAGTTCCCAGTCGTACAGGCACGGCCTGGTACCAGACGCCTCGGGTGGGGGTCCGAGGTGTCGTTGTGCAGCGGCCCGCGCCGACGTGTGTCGGCC